>NZ_LKCP01000041.1:0-39840 GCF_001518755.1 Bacillus sp. AM 13(2015)
TTCATTTGTGAAGCATGAACATTGTTATCTAGTTTTGAGAGAACATTCTC
The DNA here is from genome assembly GCF_001518755.1 of Bacillus sp. AM 13(2015). Classification (NCBI taxonomy): domain Bacteria; kingdom Bacillati; phylum Bacillota; class Bacilli; order Caryophanales; family Bacillaceae; genus Bacillus; species Bacillus sp. AM 13(2015). The sequence goes on from NZ_LKCP01000041.1 coordinate 51, forward strand.
TCCATCAGGTTTGGTGGCGATAGCGAAGAGGTCACACCCGTTCCCATACCGAACACGGAAGTTAAGCTCTTCAGCGCCGATGGTAGTTGGGGGTTTCCCCCTGTGAGAGTAGGACGCCGCCAAGCTTCTATCAGGATCAGTTCCATTTGGAACTGGTCTTTTTTGTGCAGATTGAGGTTCATGCATCATACTTTATCTCATTCCATTTGTTTGATGAAAGATCGTTGCACCTTCTTATGTCCAAGCGTAGCATGTGAAACACTTGAACCTAAAGATGTTCATGGCATAAAACCTTATCTATACAAAACAATAGAGAGACAGAGTATGAGCTTATATAGGGGCACTCCATATATCTTTAATTAAATTGAAGATGTGTAAGTCTATTCGATTTCTATAAATGCTTTACGTCTAGAGATACCTATATCATTAAAGTATAAAAATGAGAGACTGCTAATATTTCTGAAGGAATTGAACGTTTTGAAAGAGAATATAGAGGAGAGAAAAGTTCAGCTGTTGAACGTTGAACAGCAGCTGTATGAATAGGTGATATGACGATCTTTTGTTAAAAAATAACGCAATGAAAATTGAAATAAAATTTTTTTAATATAGCCTTTACAAATGATTAAAACCTGTATATAATAATCTTTGTCGGATCGAGAGATTCCTACATAGTGGAGGATTAGCTCAGCTGGGAGAGCATCTGCCTTACAAGCAGAGGGTCGGCGGTTCGAGCCCGTCATCCTCCACCATATTTATTCTTACATAATGTCAGGATAGATAAAGCCGGTGTAGCTCAACTGGTAGAGCAACTGACTTGTAATCAGTAGGTTGGGGGTTCAAGTCCTCTTGCCGGCACCACTTTCATATGGTAAGATAGACAAGTCGCTTTTAAAGCGAGCCATTAGCTCAGTTGGTAGAGCATCTGACTTTTAATCAGAGGGTCGAAGGTTCGAGTCCTTCATGGCTCACCATGTTTCATGCGGGTGTGGCGGAATTGGCAGACGCGCTAGACTTAGGATCTAGTGTCTTTATGACGTGGGGGTTCAAGTCCCTTCACCCGCATTGCCAAATAAAATAAAGAAATCCTGTAATGCGGAAGTAGTTCAGTGGTAGAACACCACCTTGCCAAGGTGGGGGTCGCGGGTTCGAATCCCGTCTTCCGCTTATACCATCCACGCCGGGGTGGTGGAATTGGCAGACACACAGGACTTAAAATCCTGCGGTAGGTGACTACCGTGCCGGTTCAAGTCCGGCCCTCGGCATTATAAATAAGCGCCCGTAGCTCAATTGGATAGAGCGTTTGACTACGGATCAAAAGGTTAGGGGTTCGACTCCTCTCGGGCGCGCCATTAAGATCGGGAAGTAGCTCAGCTTGGTAGAGCACTTGGTTTGGGACCAAGGGGTCGCAGGTTCGAATCCTGTCTTCCCGACCATCTTTTATGGGGCCTTAGCTCAGCTGGGAGAGCGCCTGCCTTGCACGCAGGAGGTCAGCGGTTCGATCCCGCTAGGCTCCACTTTTTAAAAGATTGTTTTGATCATGGCGGTGTAGCTCAGCTGGCTAGAGCGTACGGTTCATACCCGTGAGGTCGGGGGTTCGATCCCCTCCGCCGCTATAAAGGACCTTTAGCTCAGTTGGTTAGAGCAGACGGCTCATAACCGTCCGGTCGTAGGTTCGAGTCCTACAAGGTCCACCATCTATACGGAGGAATACCCAAGTCCGGCTGAAGGGATCGGTCTTGAAAACCGACAGGGGTGTCAAAGCCCGCGGGGGTTCGAATCCCTCTTCCTCCGCCATATTTTTTTTAAAACCATATCATCGCGGGGTGGAGCAGTTCGGTAGCTCGTCGGGCTCATAACCCGAAGGTCGCAGGTTCAAATCCTGCCCCCGCAACCAAAATGGTCCGGTAGTTCAGTTGGTTAGAATGCCTGCCTGTCACGCAGGAGGTCGCGGGTTCGAGTCCCGTCCGGACCGCCATTTTTCAAAAGAATACTTGGCTCGGTAGCTCAGTTGGTAGAGCAACGGACTGAAAATCCGTGTGTCGGCGGTTCGATTCCGTCCCGAGCCACTTTTATAAAAAAATATTCATAGTATGGCGGTTGTGGCGAAGTGGTTAACGCACCAGATTGTGGCTCTGGCACTCGTGGGTTCGATTCCCATCAATCGCCCCATACATATTTTTGCGGGTGTAGTTTAGTGGTAAAACCTCAGCCTTCCAAGCTGATGTCGTGGGTTCGATTCCCATCACCCGCTCCATTTGTATATCTGTTCATGGGCCTGTAGCTCAGCTGGTTAGAGCGCACGCCTGATAAGCGTGAGGTCGGTGGTTCGAGTCCACTCAGGCCCACCATGATCTTCCGCAGTAGCTCAGTGGTAGAGCTATCGGCTGTTAACCGATCGGTCGTAGGTTCGAATCCTACCTGCGGAGCCAAATGGAGAAGTACTCAAGTGGCTGAAGAGGCGCCCCTGCTAAGGGTGTAGGTCGCGTAAGCGGCGCGAGGGTTCAAATCCCTCCTTCTCCGCCATTATTGTATGGCCCGTTGGTCAAGCGGTTAAGACACCGCCCTTTCACGGCGGTAACACGGGTTCGAATCCCGTACGGGTCATTTTTAAAAGAGATCTTGTCAAAGATCTCTTTTTTGTTTTCTTGAAAACGAAAGACCGCTATCATGGCGGTCTTTTTTTACATATTCATGGAATAGATCGTATAAGACAAGTATGTCGCAAAGAAGCCCCATAAGACATAAGGGATCAGTAAAATTGGAACGACTTTGCTTAGTTTACGTGAGACGATGACAAGTGCAAGTGCTGTCAGTGCAACGAGCAGGCAGTCGATCGTAGCCACAAACAAATCCTTTTGTGTAAATTGAAAAAAACTAAAGGCTTGATTGAATACGTAATTTAAAAGGAAAAGAATCCAAAATGGTAAAGTGATTTTTTGGAAACCATATTTTCCATAAATGATCGCTGCGGACAATGAGATGAGTGCAAATAAAACAGCCCACACAGCACCAATCACACCGCCACCAGGCGTCCATTCTGGTTTATTTAATGCGTCATACCATTCTCTGTCGATGGGGAACAAGAATCCGGCAATAGAGAATAGTGCGTATGTAATAAAGAAGACGACAATTGCCCAAATGATACTTTTTCTAGCCATCAAGAATCTCCTCCAATCAAATTCACTCTTAAAGTGATTTCCCAATCATTACATGATATAAACATAAAGCCCCCAATATGAGGGGACTAATGATTTTCTTCTGTATAAGGTTCTTCCTCGTACGGTTTCAAGTCACCAAATACCGTCATGACACCTTCTTCGTCTAATGCTTCTTCATAGGCCTCGTGTGCTTTGTTCGGATACACCTTGCTTGCTTTTCCTTCAATATCAGCAGCTGCGAATCCTTCGTAGTCCTCCACATAATCTTCATCTTCTGATTGTGTATACACATCATCGTATGTCAAAGGTGGGAATTCCATATCAGACGGGGTATCAGAGTTTCCGTAGCGTTCTACGTCTTGGTAGGCATCCTCTCCGTCGTACGCAGCACTTTCTTCATTTTCAAATTGTCCAGCTGGTGGACTTAATAAATCCTCTTCAATCGGACGGTTTTGTGAAACGGTCTGTTCTTTTGAGTGCTCTGTACATGTGACGGCAGTAGGCAAGGCTTCTAAGCGTTCCTTTGGAATAGGAGCCTTACAGACCTTGCATAGTCCATAAGAGCCGTCTGCAATGGCTTGAAGTGCTTCATCGATGTCTAACATATGTTCATGTTCCAAGCTGTTTAAAGCAATATCTTTCCCACGTTCGAACAGCTCTGTCCCTTGATCGCCCGGGTGGTTATCATAGGCAGACAGTTCTCCGACTGAATCGTAAGGAAAGGATACTTTCTGTTCATCGTCATGGCTTTTGGCTTCAAGTTCTTTCTTTTCATCGAGAAGGCGCTGCTTCAAATGATGTAATTCGTCTTTTGACAACAAAGCGATCATCCTTTCATATCAAACATATTGTTAGTATGAGCAATTTTGTATGTAAGACTAGTTCCAATTTGAAGCAATTCCTAATTAAAAAAAACGCCTGCGGCTGCAGGCGTTCTTTGTTACGCGATATAGTATTGTAAGATCAAAGCGATCGTCAGCAGAAAACCAAAAAATGTATTGGTTTGAGCTGTAGATTTCATGGCATTCATTAATTCAATCGGTTTTTCTTTTTGCTTAAACTCTTTAATGGCTGTATAGGCTTTTGGCACACTGAGTAAAACAAGAAGACTCCAAAGACCGACGATATCTGTGAAGATATAAACAAAAATGAGTACATATGATACCAAAAACATGGAAAGTAAAATGTTCACTGCAGCTTTACGTCCAGCAAGGATGGCAAGTGTTTTTCGTCCATTTTCCTTATCCCCGTCTAAATCACGGATATTGTTCGACAGTAAGATGGCACCAACTAAAATAGAAATTGGTAGTGAAATGAGAACAGCTTTAGACGTCAGTGTGCCTGTTTGGATATAGAAACTAATCAGGATAATCCCTAATCCCATAAAAGCACCTGAAACAAGTTCTCCAAACGGTGTATATGCAATTGGTACAGGGCCGCCAGTATAGAAATAGCCTGCTGCCATACAAATAAGACCTATTAGTGCAATCCACCAGCTAGACATCATGCAAATATATACCCCAAGTAATAAAGAAAGTGCAAATAGTGCATAAGCGAGGCTGAGGACTGTCTTTGGCTTCACACCGTTTCTTACAATGGCTCCGCCGATGCCGACAGATTTCTCGTTGTCCAGCCCGCGAACATAATCAAAGTACTCATTAAACATGTTTGTTGCGATTTGGATAAACATAGATGCAAACAGCATGGCTAAAAATAGCCCAACATGTATTTGACCACTTGGAAGTGCTAAAACAGTTCCTAAAGTAACGGGAATAAAAGCCGCTGTTAGTGTATGCGGTCGTAGTAAATTCCACCAAATTCGCCAGTTTTTATCAGGCTTTATTGGTGAAAGCTGATCTGATATCGATTGATGCTGCATAAAATATACTCCTTTAAATAAAAAAATACGTACACGTCCAAATTCCAGTTTAGCAAAGTTCAAAAAGGTGTCAATATATTGATGCGATGAATCGGGAAAAAGATGTTTGCTAATCGTTGCCATATCGAAGGAAAGCTTGATTTTAGAACGGTCCTGCCATTTTGCTTTAGATGCTCTCGTTTCAATAAGCAAGAGCGAAAAAATCTTGAAAGCGTGATATAATAAGGATTCGAGGTTTTAGAAGCTGTTTTCTTTACTAAGTTCATCTGTTAAGGTTTATAATAGAAAAGCAGGTCATTCGACATATTCGAATGTTCATGTATTTTTTCATTATGTTTTTATTTTTTATGTAATTCATGGATTTTGGAGGAATGTATCATGGTGACAACAGTGCAAAGTACTTTCCGGCAGGAAGCGCTTGCGACATTAGAAGAAGCGAATAACGTCAACCATGCTGTTTTGATAAGCTACTCCAGAAGAGTTGACGATCTGGATCCTCTTGCCTTTTTCCAAAGCGGCGAAGCGGATTTTTTAGGCGAGCGGTTTTTTTGGTCTGATCCAGAAAGCCAAATGATATTTTCTGGACTTGGCAGAGCGGCCGTCATTAAATCATCTGAGCAAGGCAAGGAACGATTCGATATAGTCCATCAAGAATGGGAACAGCTCAAGCAGCACATGTTCCATTTTCATGATGAGAAGGAGTTAAAGCAAGCGGCTGTTGGTCCGCTTTTATTTGGAGGATTCTCGTTTGATCCGTATGAAGAGAAGGCGCGTCATTGGGAAGCATTTGGCGAGGCTCATTTTTTTGTGCCATCGATCATGCTGACTGTCTCAAAAGAAGGCAGTTTTCTTACGATCAATGAGTGGAAGCAGGTGGACGGGAATGTTCATCAGCTTATTCAGGAATTAGAACAAAAAGCCTCTCGTTTCGAGACATTGCCAGTTCGGACTGGTGGACAAGCTGAACTTGTTCATGTGGAAGAGCTGGATGTGAAGGAATGGATGAAGGCGATCGAAGAAGCGACAGACCACATTCGTGCAAACGAATATGAAAAGGTTGTTTTAGCAAGAGAAGTCTTGCTTCACTATAAAAATCAAATTGAACTCGCTCCACTATTAGCGGAATTATTAAAGCATCAAACAACGAGTTATGTATTTGCGGTTGAACAGGGAAGACAAGCATTTGTCGGAGCCACGCCGGAACGCTTAGTGAAAAAAAGCGGCGGAGAGGTCTTTTCCTCCTGTTTAGCAGGTTCCATTGTTCGCGGAAAAGATGAAGCGGAGGATCACGCATTAGGCGAGGAACTGCTGCATGATGAGAAGAATTTGATTGAACATCAAATTGTTGTCAATATGATTGAGCAAGCATTTGAAGCGAATTGCCTTCACGTGCATAAACCAAATCAACCAAGTCTTTATAAAACAAAAAACATTCAGCATTTGTTTACACCGATTGTGGGAGAAATTAAAAGCAGCTGTTCCCTCTTTTCATTAATTGAGCAGCTCCATCCGACGCCGGCACTAGGCGGATATCCAAAGGAAATGGCGGTTGAAGTGATTCGTGAAATCGAACCGCTCAAGCGCGGCTGGTATGCAGCGCCCGTAGGCTGGATTGATTCTCAGGATAATGGAGAATTTGCTGTAGCCATTCGGTCAGGTCTTATTGAGGAAGACCGTGTTCGTTTGTTCGCTGGCTGCGGAATTGTAGAGGATTCCCTTGCAAAGCAGGAGTATGAAGAAACACAAGTGAAGTTAAGACCAATGCTGTCTGCTCTTGGAGGTCATCCTATTGAATAATCACATCATGACAACATATATAGGCAGATTGATGGATGAATTCGTCCAAGGTGGTGTGAAAGAGGCAGTTGTCTGTCCTGGTTCTCGATCAACTCCGCTTGCGATGCTGGCCCTTGCTCATCAAGACATCCATGTTCATGTTTTAGTGGACGAACGGTCTGCTGCTTTTTATGCGCTTGGTCTTGCAAAAGCAAGTCAATCACCAGTGCTGCTTATTTGTACATCAGGTACGGCAGCTGCTAACTTTTATCCAGCCGTTGTAGAGGCGCATTATTCTCGTGTACCTCTTATTGTTTTAACTGCTGATCGGCCGCACGAATTGAGGGAAGTTGGGGCACCTCAAGCGATTGATCAGCAATTCTTATTCGGTAAGTTTGTTAAATGGTTCACAGACTTAGCATTGCCGGAGGACAGTCAAACGATGTTGCGTTATGTTCAGGCGGCAGCTGCGAGAGCAAATCACATGTCGATGCAGGAGCCAAAGGGGCCTGTTCAGGTCAATGTACCTCTGAGAGAGCCATTGCTTCCTGATCTGTCTATTAATCCTTTCGCGCGAGAAAAAGAGGATACGAAAAAGGTATTAGCATCAGGTCAGGCTTTCCCTAATGATCGGGTGATGTCTGAAATCGTAACCGTCATGAACCAATCCAAAAAGGGATTGATTGTGGCTGGTGAACTTCATACACAGGAAGAAAAAGAGGCGGTTTTACGCCTTTCGAAAGCCCTGCATTTACCTATTTTAGCTGACCCACTTTCTCTTTTGCGCAACGGGCATGAAAATGAAGATCTCATTATCGATGCGTATGATTCTTTATTAAAAGATGAAGCATTACAGCAGCATCTATTGCCGGATATGGTCATTCGTTTTGGACCGATGCCTGTATCTAAGCCTTTATTCAAGTGGCTGGAAAAACATGCGGAAGTGAAGCAGATTGTTGTAGATGCTGCCGGAGGTTTCCGTGATCCTGGGTTAAGTGCTTCGTACGTTATAGAAAGTCATGTGGCTGCTTTTGTAGATGCAGCATTAAATCAAGAAGTCCAACGTAAAGAGACAAGTTTCTTAAACCGATGGCAGAATGCTAATTCTTCATTCAGAACGCATGCTGCCCACTATTCAGATGAGGATTTGTCCTTTGAAGGGAATGTGTACCGTCAGCTTCAGCACCTCTTGCCAAAAGAGAGTGTCCTTTTTATCGGAAATAGTATGCCGATTCGTGATGTAGATACATTTTTTGAAACTCAGTCCAAGCCTTTTCGAATGATGGCGAATCGCGGAGCAAATGGCATTGACGGCGTTGTGTCTACAGCACTTGGCACGTATGCAGCTTTGAAGCAGCCTGTCACTTTAGTCATTGGAGATTTATCATTTTATCATGATATGAACGGTCTGCTTGCAGCTAAGCTGATGGACATTCCGCTGACAGTTGTTTTAATAAACAATGATGGGGGAGGTATCTTTTCTTTCCTTCCACAGGCGTCTGATGAACCGTATTATGAAAAGCTCTTTGGAACGCCGACAGGACTGAATTTTGAGTATGCATCGAGGTTATATGGGGGAACCTATTCGAAACCCGCAACGAAACAAGAGTTGCATGATGTGTATATGGCGCATATCGATGAACCTGGGCTTCATTTAATTGAAATTGAAACAGATCGTCATTCCCGTGTAGACAAGCATCGTCAAATGATGGATGACATATTGGAAGAAGTGAAAAAAGAATGCCTTCTCTCATCATAAGAATGCGTGATGGGGTAGCGTACGAAGTGGTGGATCAGAACCCATCGGCAGCAAATGCCACATTATGCTTACACGGCTTCACTGGAAGTGCAGCGTCTTGGACGTTCTTGAATGCTAATTTGGAGAATACAAGACTGATTCAGGTCAGTTTGCTTGGACATGGGCGTACGGACTCGCCAGAAAGTGTGAGAAGATATGCGATGTCTCAGCAGCTGGCAGATCTTGCAGAGATTTTAAACCAATTAAAGCTTCACAAAGTGAATATTCTCGGATATTCTATGGGAGGGCGTATTGCTTTATCATTTGCCGCTCGTTATCCAGATCGTGTCAACAAACTGATCCTTGAGAGTACGTCTCCAGGGCTTCGCACATTTAAAGAGCGGATGGCAAGACTGAAGCAGGATCATCAACTCGCCCAAAAAATCAGGCATGAAGGCTTAGTGAAGTTTGTGGATTTTTGGGAGAGCATTCCTTTGTTTGCTTCGCAGAAAGCTTTATCAGCGGAAAAGCAGGCTCAACTGAGAGAAGGAAGACTGAAAGCCAATCCACTTGGGCTGGCTCGCAGCTTAGAAGGCATCGGAACAGGTTCACAGCCGTCTGTTTGGAAGGCATTAAAGCATATTCATTTGCCTGTTTTGCTCATTTGCGGAACTCTTGATGAAAAGTTTTTCCATATCGGCAAACGTATGCAGCAGGAGCTGAAAGGAAGTCAATTCATTTTGGCTGAGCATGCTGGGCATACAGTTCATGTGGAACAACCACAGTTTTTTGGTAAAATAGTAAGTGAGTTTATTTTAGCGCAAGATTAGAGGAGGAAATATTGATGGCTATTGAATGGCAAACTGAGCGTCAGTATGACGAAATTTTATATGAAACGTACAATGGTATCGCAAAGATTACGATTAATCGTCCACACGTACATAACGCGTTTACCCCAAAGACTGTTAGTGAATTAATTGATGCATTTTCACGAGCTCGTGATAATTCAGAAGTTGGTGTGATCGTACTTGCAGGTGCTGGCGGAAAAGCATTCTGTTCTGGTGGAGACCAAAAAGTCCGCGGCCATGGCGGTTATGTAGGAGACGATCAAATTCCACGTCTAAATGTATTAGACTTACAGCGTTTGATTCGTGTCATTCCAAAACCGGTTGTTGCGATGGTTGCAGGTTATGCAATCGGAGGCGGACACGTTCTCCACATAGTGTGTGATCTGACAATTGCAGCAGATAATGCGATTTTTGGACAAACAGGTCCAAAAGTAGGCAGCTTTGATGCCGGTTACGGTTCAGGCTATCTTGCACGTATTGTGGGTCATAAGAAAGCGAGAGAAATCTGGTACTTATGCCGTCAATACAATGCACAAGAAGCGCTTGATATGGGACTTGTTAACACAGTTGTCCCATTAGATCAGCTTGAAGAGGAAACGGTGAAGTGGTGTGAGGAGATGCTAGAAAAGAGCCCGACTGCTTTACGATTCTTGAAGGCTGCATTTAACGCAGATACAGATGGGCTAGCTGGAATTCAGCAATTTGCAGGAGATGCGACTCTTCTTTATTACACAACAGATGAAGCAAAAGAAGGACGCGATTCCTTTAAGGAAAAACGCAAGCCGGACTTCGGTCAGTTCCCGCGTTTCCCTTGATTCAATGATATTAATGAACAACAGCTTAGTGCATCAGACTAAGCTGTTTTCTTTTACGAAAAGGAGGTGTCTCATGATGAAGCAACCTAATTGGCTGCTGCACCGTGCCTATTTAACACCAGATCGAGTCGCACTTATTTATCAAGAGAAAGAGTGGACATTTCACGAATTAGCTCAAGAAGCGGACGAGCTTTCAAATAGACTTGCACAAGCATCATTGAAAAAAGGGGAAACAGTTGCGCTTTTGATGAACAATCATCCTCACATGGTGATGCTTGTACATGCGTGTTTTTTATTAGGATTAAAAATCGTGCTATTGAATAATAAGCTGACAAAAGCTGAAAGGCGCTATCAGCTAGAAGATGCAAAAGCAGCGGCGTTATTAACGGAATCTATTTATGCGAGCGATCATGAGGGTGATTTACCCGTTTATACAATGGAAACTTTACCTCAACCAGGGAAAGGCCATGAAAAAAAGATCGAGAGCGAATTTGATTTGAATGAAACAGCAACCATCATGTATACATCTGGGACAACAGGACGTCCAAAAGGTGTAGAGCAAACGTTTGGCAATCATTTTCATAGTGCTGTTTCCTCTGCATTGAATTTGGGTCTCAGAGAGGATGACCGCTGGCTCATCGCCCTGCCTCTTTTTCATATTAGCGGTTTATCTGCCTTATTTAAGTCTGTAATCTATGGAATGACAGTCGTGCTTCATCAGAAGTTTGACGTTGATGAAGTAAAGGGTTGTATTGAACGGCATCGTGTGACGATGATTTCTGTTGTGCAGACGATGTTATCTCGGTTATTAAGCAGACTAGAAGAATGTCCGTCTTCTTTGCGTTGTCTTTTATTAGGCGGAGGACCTGCGCCATATGCGATGCTCCAAGAAAGCAAAGAGAAGGGCTTTCCTGTTTTTCAATCGTACGGTATGACGGAAACCTGTTCACAAATTGTGACGCTTGCACCTGAATTTAGTGTAGAGAAGCTTGGGTCAGCGGGAAAACCTCTTTTTGGGTGTGAACTGAAAATTCAAGATGGTGATCGCATTTGCCGTCCTTTTGAGCATGGCGAAATTATGGTGAAAGGTGCAAATGTGATGAAAGGATACCTTTACCGTGAAGAAGCGACCGCGGCTGCCTTTCATGAGGGCTGGCTGAAGACGGGGGATATTGGCTATGTGGATGAGGAAGGGTTCTTATTTGTGCTTGACCGCCGTTCAGATTTGATTATTTCTGGCGGAGAAAATATTTATCCTGCGGAAATTGAAGCGGTTCTTCTAACACATCCGCATGTAAAGGAAGCCGGAGTAACGGGTATGTATGATGATAGATGGGGAGAGGTACCGGCTGCTTTCCTTGTAACGGATGATAAGATACCGGAGAATGAGCTCTATGCTTTATGTGAGTCGCATTTAGCCAAATATAAATGGCCCGCCGCTTTTCACTTTGTGAACGAGCTGCCAAGAAATGCATCGAATAAATTGCAAAGGCACAGACTCAGATCAAAGGGGTTTTCAAATGATTCAAATTGAACGAGTAATTTTATATCATGTCACGATGAAGCTTAAACAACCATTTACAACAAGTCTTGGAACCATTTCAGAGCGTGAGTTTATTATTGTTGAAGTAAAAGATCAAACAGGATTGACTGGATGGGGAGAGGTATCTGCTTTTTCTTCTCCTTGGTATACAGAAGAAACAATTGAGACTTGCTATCATATGCTGAGGGCTTTCTTTATCCCGAACGTGCTGACGCGCACCTTTACACATCCTTCAGAAATACCTGACAGTCTGTATCAATTTAAAGGCAATAGGATGGCCAAAGCAGGCATTGAAGCGGCTGTTTGGGATATTTATGCGAAGCGTGAGAATAAGTCTTTACGAGATGTATTAGGCGGCACAAAAGATAGAATACCATCTGGTGTTGTGGCGGGGTTAGGCCCTATTGACGATATGCTTGAGCAAATTCAGCAATTTGTTGATCAAGGCTATCAGCGGGTGAAGGTAAAAATTAAACCGGGACAAGATATTGGACTTCTTCAAAAGATAAGAGAGTCTTTTCCTGATCTGCCATTAATGGCAGATGCAAACTCTGCTTATGAATTAAAAGATATTAGCAAGCTCAAGCAGCTCGATGATATTCGCTTATTAATGATTGAACAGCCTCTAGCTGCAGATGATATTGTGGACCATCGCCATTTGCAAAAACATTTAAAAACGCCGATTTGTTTAGATGAAAGTATTTGTTCTTTAGATGATGCCAGAAAAGCTGTAGAGCTTGGCAGCTGTCAAATTATTAATGTGAAGCCTTCACGAGTTGGCGGACTGACAGAGGCTCTTAAAATTCATACGTTCAGTAAGGAGCATCAAATTCCGTTATGGTGCGGGGGGATGATTGAAACAGGTATTTCCCGCGCGCAGAACGTGGCACTTGCTTCACTTCCTCAATTTACAATTCCCGGTGATATTTCAGCTTCGTCAAAATTTTGGGAGCAGGATATCATTTTTCCTGAAATTAAGGTTGAAAATGGGTTTATTGAGGTGCCTTGCTCGCCAGGAATGGGCGTGGAAGTTGATTACCAAGCGCTCCGTTCGTTTTCAGATAAAATCGACGTGTTTACAAAACATGATTTTGTGAGATAAAAACGAAGAAATCACCTTTTGCTTATCCAATAGAATGGATGTATAGTGAGGGAAAGTTTTTCCTTCCTGTCTGAACAAAAAGAAAGAGCGGTGAACCGCTCTTTCTTACTCTTCTACCAGCTCGCTGTCATAAGCAAGCTGTCCGATATACTGATGCATTTCATTGGGCATGTTTGCTGCATGTCCATATTCATAATCCCAAAGGTTTAAAAAGGAGTGAGCGGCTTGATGGAATGCGGCTTCATCCGCGTCATGAATTTCGTCAAAAAACGTTTGAAGCAGCCGATCGTGTTTCAAATTGAAGCGCCTCCTTTAATGAGACTTAAAGATCTTGTGGTTTAAACGTTTTACAATCCGTTTCTTCACTTTTCTCAGCCGTATTTCCTGTGTGGCTGACGACATAGATTGCATCTGCACCACAGCGGTTTCCAGTATTCCAATAGGAACAGTTATTGACTTCACAAAGGATTTTTTGACTCATACAGATGACCTCCTTTTGAGTATGTCTTTCATCTATAATGTAACCGAAATGAAGCTCGTCCATTCATGTTAATCTTCCTGACGAATATAGCGCTTATCCTTCATAAATAATTTCCAGAAGAAATAGAACCCAGGAAATAAGATGATAAAACCTACAATATAGGTGATAAATAATGCCCTAAATGTGACAGGGTCTGTAAATCCAGACATGATTGTAATATCTGGATAGGCCATGTAAGGCAAGTGAGCACGTCCGTACACGTAGCTTGCTAAGAAATATTGAATGGTAATCGCAATGACGGCAAGGCGTGGTCTCCCTTTCCGATGCTTAAAACGGCTGTTTGGTAAAAATAGAGCTAGTCCTGCTAGCAGGAACATTAGGAGAGATACAAGAAGAATAGGGATGTTCTGCATCATTTTTGTGAACAGCCAATTCGCCTCGCTTCGTAATGTCAGCATGATAAAAAAGGCCATCATGAGTGAAAGTGGACCTGTAATGAGCGCCCCTCTTCTATAAATGCTGTAAGCTTCATCTTCATTAGCTACATTAGAGAAATCAGCTAAAAGCAAGGACGAAAGAAAAAGGGTGCTGAAGATGGCAAAGCCGACAAAAGAATAAACATTTGCACTTGTAAAAACCAGTCCAAGATCTAAAGAGTAGACGTTGTTCTCCTGAAAGATAAATCCACCATGGGTAATTGGGAGAACCATGATCAGGATGGACGGAATGATAAAGCCGCTGATCCCTGAAATATAAGTCACCGCTTTTCGGTATTTCTTAGGCAGTGAATGAGAAAACACGAGAAACCCGCTTCGCAGTGCAAGAAGCAATAAGATGATGCTGCCGGGTATTAATAAAACGGTACCAAGTACAAAGGTCGCACCTGGAAACAGGCTGAACAATGCGACAACGATGGCCACAATAAAAACGTTTGTCACTTCCCAAGTTGGAGAAAGATACTTATTCGCAATATTAGCTGCCTTTGTTTGTTCTCTATTCATATAAATCATCGACCAAAATCCTGCGCCGAAATCCATTGATGCCATCACTGCATAGATAAAAACGAATCCCCATAAGATGGTGATTGCAATGAGCGCATCAGTTGTAACATCCATTTGCATCAAGATCGCTCCCTTTTTAAGATTCTGTTAACCGTAGGTCTTCTTCAATCGTATGTTTTCTAAAGTAGTACGTCAGCACAATAACGGTTGCTATGCCTAAGATGAGATAGACAATGGCAAAAAGGATAAAAAGTGTCCCGATCGAGCCAGATGATGTGACAACCTCGGAGGTTTTGAGCATTCGATAAATGACCCATGGCTGACGGCCTGTACAAGCAAAGATCCAGCCAAATTCAATAGCCAAAAGGCTAAGAGGCCCGCCGAATAAGTAAAGAAAAAGAAGCCACTTCGGAAATTTTTCACGTTTTAAAATTTTACGGTAAAGCAGTGCCAATACCGCAAATAGAATGAGCACCGATCCAATAATGACCATGCCGTTAAATAATGTGTGTATAAATAAAGGCGGCCACTCGTCACGAGGAAAATCATTTAACCCTTTGACCACCGTATCGAAGCTATTTCCTGCGAGAAAACTAAGCGCCCAAGGAATTTCGATCGCACCTTTAATTTCCTGCGCATCAGCATCCGTAAAACCACCTATTGCAAGAGGCGCATGTGATTGCGTTTCAAATAAACCTTCAGCTCCAGCCAGCTTTTCAGGCTGATATTCATACAGAAGCTGAGCGGATTCGTGGCCATTTAAGGCTGTTAGAAAAGAGAAAAGTCCTCCTACAATGAGTCCAAGAAAAAGGGCTTTTCGATGAAATGTATAGAGCTTCTCATTTTTTTTAGTTTTGAGCATTTTAAAAGCTGCAACGGAAGCAATGACAAAAGCACCTGTTGTAAAAGCAGACAGCACAACATGTGTAGCAGTCACAGCAAAGCTTGGATTGAAAAAGGCCTTCCAAGGCTCGATGTTTGTAATTTCTCCATTCACCATCTGAAAGCCAGCAGGTGTCCCTTCAAAAGCATGTACGTTTGTAATCAGAATCGCTGATGCAGCTGCACCAATGACGATAAAAATAACCGTAATGATGCGCATTGCATTTGATAGGCGATCCGCTGCGTACACATAAATAGACATAAATAATGCTTCTATAAAGAACGCATAGATTTCAATCTGGAATGGCAGTGACATGACTTTTCCGATAACTTCCATAAAACCTGGCCATAAAAGGGCAAGCTGCGTACCAGCAATCGTGCCTGTTGGAATGGCGACCCCTAACAGAACAGCCTGTGCTTTTGTCCATCGCTTGGCCATGATGGCATAATGCGGGTCCTTCGTTTTTTGAAAGATGAGTTCAGCTAACAAAATCATTAGCGGGATGCCAACGCCAAGCGAGGCATAAATAATATGAAAGCCCATGGTTGTGCCGAACAGGCTTCTAGCTAAAACGAGATCAGTCAATTTTTTCTCCGCCTTTCTTATCGCTTCTCTTTTTCATAATGCTTATTATTCTCCACCATTTTTAGATTATTCTTCCTGACTAAGAAAGCTTGTTTTTTGACAAGTTGTATAAGAGGGAGTAGAATATAACTATAAAACGTAATCATTACGTTTTGGTAGCGAAAGGAGTTTTGACATTGAAAAGAGATATTCATCCAACCTCACATGAAGTTGTATTTATGGACGTAAACAGCGGTTACCGCTTCTTGAGTAAATCAACAAAGACATCAAATGAGACAGTAGAGTGGGAAGATGGGAAAACGTATCCTGTCATTAAAGTAGAAACAAGCTCTGATACGCATCCTTTTTATACAGGACGCCAAAAATTCGGAGAAAAAGGCGGAAGAGCCGAGCTGTTTAAGAAAAAATATCAAATGTAATCAAAAAAGCACGCCTGATAACGGTGTGCTTTTTTACAGCAAAAAACCCCGGCTGATAAAGCCCGGGGTTCAAAACATTAATCATTTAAAGCGGTGTTTAATGTCTTTAAGTTTTGTTTCATTAAGCTGACGTAGCTTTCGCCATTTTTGGCATCATCTTCAGTAATGGATTCTAGATTTTTAAGGGTTAAGCTTTTTGCCCCAATTTCACTGCGGATCGTATCTGATACTTTGCTGCTGACGTTGTTTTCAAAAATAACGTATTGAATGTGATGCTTTTCCGCTTTTTGTACAATGTTTTCGAGCTGCTTTTGTGAAGGCTCTTCGGAAGCAGATAATCCTAAAACGCTGATTTGCTCAATTCCATAGCGCTTTTCCCAATAACCATAAGCTGCGTGGGAAACAAGAATTTCTTTATGTTTGGCTTTAGATAACGTTGTTTTGAATTCTTGATCTAGGGATTGTAAATCTTTTTTTAGATTTTCATAGTTTTTTGTGTATTCTTTTTTATGATCTGGATCTAATGAGACGAGTGTGTCTTTAATGTTTTTCGCCATTTGCTGCGCATAAACTGGGTCTAACCATGCATGAGGGTCTTTATCTCCGTGATCGTGCCCGTCATGGTCGTGGTCTTCACCTTCATGATCGTGATCTTCGCCTTCTTCATGTGCATGTTCTTCATTTGTCGATAACAATTTGATGCCTTCGGCTGCTTTGACTGTTTTCACACCTTGGTCTTTTAATGTGGCAGCAGTTTTGTCTGCAAATGCTTCAGCCCCTGTGCCGCTGTAGATAAAGGCATCACCTTCAGCCATTTCAACCATCGTTTTCGAACTTGGTTCAAAACTGTGTGCATCTGCATTGGCAGGATACACGCTCTGAGCATGAACGTGAGAGCCGCCAATTTTTTCAGTGAAATCTTGGATTGGAAAGATCGTGGTGTAAATGATTAGTTTCCCGTCTGCCTTTCCTTTTGAAGCATTAGTGCCCGCACTGCTTGAGCACGCGGCAAGGCCGATCGCGAATAAAGCAGCTGTTAAAATAAAAAAGATTTTTTTCATGTAGAAAATGTCTCCTCTCAATCTAATAGATAGAAATGATTACGATTTAATGTCCTGAGTTATTGTATCGTAATAATTACGATTTGAAAAGAGGAAAATAAAAAATTTTCGTCAGCAGATGTTTCCTCTAAAAAAATAAGCTGCAAAACGTGACGAAATTTCTTACATTGTGCTATATTTATTTTTAAAAAAAGATAAAGGAATGGACAAACGTATGAAACTTTTAGATGAAATCATCGAATATAATCAACAATTTATTGAAGAAAAGAAATACGAAGAATTTACAACAACAAAGTTTCCACAGAAAAAAGCTGTCATTCTATCGTGTATGGATACAAGACTTGTTGAACTGCTTCCGCGTGCAATGAACATGAAAAATGGCGATATTAAGATTGTCAAAAGTGCTGGAGCGCTTGTTTCTCATCCATTTGGAAGTATTATGCGAAGCATTTTAGTTGCTGTGTATGAATTAAATGCTGACGAGGTATATGTCATTGGGCATCATGATTGCGGGATGAGCAAAATTGACAGCCAGACACTTTTAAATAAAGCCGTTGAGCGTGGTATTCCAGAAAAGCGTATTGAAGTACTGGAATACTCAGGAATTGATTTTAAACAGTGGCTCAAAAGCTTTAGTTCAGTTGAAGAGAGCGTAAAGGACAGTGTGTCCGTAGTAAAAAATCACCCGCTTCTTCCATCAGATGTACCTGTACATGGGCTTGTCATTGACCCTGGAACAGGGAAGCTTGACTTAGTTGTCAACGGATATGAAGAAAAGTAAGTTACTTTTCCTTTTTAGGCGGAACAGGATCGATGCCGCCGGGGTGAAGCGGATGACATTTTAAAATCCGCTTTATGGTAAGCCAGCCGCCCTTGATCGCGCCATGCGTTTTGATCGCCTCAAGTCCATAGTTTGAGCATGTTGGATAAAACCGGCAGCTTGGCGGTGTAAGTGGGGAAATACATTTTTGATAAAAGCGTATCATGCCGATAAAAATTTGTTTCATAGAGGTTCCTCCTTGTCTGTCTTCCACAGTATAAGAAAAAAGGACAAGGAAGGAAAGTTTTATATACTAAACTGGTCGGAGAAATATGTTATAATATAGGAAATTGCAATTATAGGAGTGGTGATTATGCCTTCAGTTGAAAGCTTTGAACTTGATCATAATGCTGTAAAAGCGCCATACGTTCGTCATTGCGGCGTTCATAAAGTGGGATCAGATGGGGAAGTAAATAAATTTGATATTCGTTTTTGTCAGCCTAACAAGCAGGCGATGAAACCTGATACGATTCATACATTAGAACATTTGCTTGCGTTTAATATTAGAACACACTCAGAGAAATATGATCATTTTGATATCATCGATATTTCTCCAATGGGCTGCCAGACAGGCTACTATTTAGTTGTCAGTGGTGCACCAACTCCAAAAGAAATCGTTGAACTTCTTGATGCAACATTCAAGGATGCAGTTGAAGTAACAGAAATTCCTGCTGCAAACGAAGAGCAATGCGGCCAAGCGAAGCTGCATGATCTTGAAGGAGCAAAACGTTTAATGCATTTCTGGCTTTCTCAGGATCAAGAAGAGCTTTTAAAAGTATTTGGTTAATAGAATGATGAACCGGACATTTAGATGTCCGGTTTTTTATTTGAATTCCAACAGTGATGTCAAAATAGGGGATATTTGTTAAAATGGACATGTCAGTAAAAGAAGGGGGAAACGCACGATGCGAAAAATGTTGGGAATAATTCTGATGCTCACGTTATTAAGTGCATGTGGAAACTCTGCAGCAAACAGCGGAAAAGGGGAAGTGCCTGAGTTATTAGAAGTAAAGCTTACAGGACCTGAGCAAGTGGAGAAAAATGAAAGCGTTATAGTAAAAGCAGCTGTCACATACGGTGATACGCCTGTTGATGATGCAGATGATGTTCAATTTGAAGTGTGGAAAGATGGCGACAAGGATAACAGCAAGATGATTCAGCCAAAGAAGGAAAACAAAGGTGTATACGAATTGCACACAGCCTTCAAAAAAGATGGCCTTTATATCATACAAGTCCATGTGACAGCTAAACAGCAGCATAATATGCCGAAAACGAACATCCACGTAGGTGAGGTGAAAAAAGAGAGTTCATCTACTGAAGATGAAGAAACCTCACATCATTAAAAGCGGTTTCATTTTGGATTAGGACGTTGGTTTGGTTCAGTATCTTGTGGTGAATCGACTTTATGCTTATATTCATAAGCCTTCGATGTCGTCCATAATGATAAAAAGACAACGATTGAGATAATGATAAAGCTGATAATCCCAAGTAACAGCATCTAACTCCCTCCTTATTTCCATATTAACATATATTTCATGCAGTCAAAATAGAAGAAATTGACGGCAGGTTTCAGTATAATAAGAAAAGGGTATTCTCATACTAAACGCAATTACATAAGGAGGAATAAACATGTCTGAAAATTTATTAAACGTTGTCAATAAACAAGTAGCTGATTGGACTGTGCTTTACGTGAAATTACATAACTATCATTGGTATGTAAAGGGGAAAGATTTCTTTACACTCCATGAGAAATTTGAGGAACTATATACAGAAACAGCTACATATATTGATGATTTGGCTGAGCGTATGCTTGCTTTAAATGGACAGCCTGTTGCGACAATGAAAGAGTGCTTAGAAATTTCCAGCATTCAAGAAGCAGAAGGCAAAGAATCAGCGGAGCAAATGGTGAAAAATCTATATGATGATTTCTCTAATATCGCTGAGGAATTAAAGAAAGGAATGGAGCTGGCTGCAGAGGTTGGCGATGAAACAACAGGTGATATGCTGCTTGCGATTCATCAATCCATTGAAAAACACAACTGGATGCTTAAAGCATATTTAGGATAATACACGTATGGGAAAAGAATGTCGGTCATATATCGATCGACATTCTTTTTTTATTGGAATCGGGACAGACAGCCCATTGAAATCATAGGCTTTCAGCCGAAGAGAAAAGAGAAGGGAGGGAAGAAGATGTCTTCTATTGCAGGAATGATGAGTCAGCAAGTAGCGAGCATTCAAAAGACACTCAATATTAGTTTGTTGAATTCACAGCTTGCTACAAATACAGCACAAGCTATGGTGATGCTGGATCAAGTGCAGCAGCAGCCTCAAGCTGTTCAGCCAAAGGATTCAGATGCAAGCTTTATTGATGTTAGGGTCTAGGAAGTAGCCGCCGCGCAAGGCGGCTTTTTCTTGTCAAAAGACAGCGCCTTTATTTTTTGTCGTCCAAGCTATTGCGAAAATCCTGCATATACTATTGAGGTAAGGAGTTCCACTTTGAAAGGATGTTGATGCCAAGTGAGCAAGGATTTAGGCATCTTTTCGTTGGTTACAGTGAGTTTGTCGGCGATGGGCTTTCTGTTTGGTGGAGCAGGATATTTATTGATGATTTTAGTAACGTTGATGGCTATTGAATTAATTTGTTCAAGCCTAAGAGAATCTTTGACTGGACAGCTCACAATGAAGCGGTTTTTTACGCGGCTTGTTCGAAAGATTGTGACAGTCTCCTTAATATCGATGGCGCATTTCTTCGATGTCATGCTGAAGACAAATGGGACGATTAAGGATTTAGCGATCATCTTTTATATTATTTATGAATCTTACCAAATCGTCTCGACAGCCAGAGCCCTTGGAGTTCCCATTCCACAGTTGTTTATTGATGTATTGGACATGTTGAAAAATAAATTGCGCAAAAAGCCGTAATTTCCTCATATCTGGTCATACTAAAGGAAAAAGGATGATTCAGATGGCGAGACACACATACTATGTATCCGTACAAGATGGATCGATATCGCAGCATAGAGATGCAGCGGCTTGGCAATTTCAAATAGAAGCAGATGATGATCAAATTTTGCAGCTTAGAGACTATTTCGATGAACAGTATATGACAGATTGGAAAGGCTTCTTTCGGGCACATGTTCCGTTTCTTGAATATCATTATGATAGTCCAAATGATGAAATGGATAGAAAAAGAAAAGAGATTTACACAATGATTTATGAGCTCGGCAATGAAGAGACAAGGAGCTTTATTGAGACAAATGGTTTGATGAATTGAAAAAGCATGTAGAGAATCTCTACATGCTTTATTTTCGCGGTTGTAAAATGCCTCCGATCAGATCACTGATCCCGCCGCCTCTATTTTCTTGCTGTGAATTGGTGAATTCCTGAGAAGAGCTCTGGCTCTGAGGCTTATAGCGATTATCATCTAAGCCAACCCGTAACCCAGATGTGCGCTCAAATGGCTGGATAATGACGATTTGATCTTGTTCCTGGAACTCAAATAAATAGGATTCACCAGATGTTTGTCCGATGAAAGTTTTCCAGTTCACATCTAATTTGACCTTTGGTGCTTTGCCCGTCCAAGCGACAATTGCGTCAGGGTCTACACGGCAGGGGGCTTTTAAAATGAGCGGATTTCCATTCGTTTTGATGGCGACCTGCGCTCCGTGCCCTTGATAAGAGAGTTTTGATGTAAACAGTCCTTTCTGCGATAAAATACCAACGCCTACTGGTGTGACACCGTAATGGCATTCCTCAGTAAAGGCAAGTAAATCTTCACTTTCTACACTTACATGCTGCCAAGGACCGCTTGGCTCAAGATTAATCACTGTTACATGCTCGCTTGAATCAGCCAGATAGCAAGTACCTTGTCCACTCACTTCCATCATCTCAAGGTTTTCACCTGTGAATTTCCTGCTGATATGGTTAAATACTTGGCTGACCATATTTCCTTTATTCGTTCCAAGTAATCGCTTGCGGTATTGGAAACTTCCTTGATCGGCAATCATTGCGCCCTTTTTGGCAAAAAAGATTCCGCTGCCTTCTGCTTGTAAGGTAAGTTCTTCTATTGTAATGAAATGAAATCCCATGGGTGCTGGCTCCTTTCCTGCGTCAAGATGTGAATCCATAGATGCGGCATAAATCATGTAAATCTAGAGTAGTTCCTTGCCCGGTTGCAGTGATCTTCCATTCCTCCTGATCTCTCGTGAGTTCTGCGCATATAATGGATGTACAATACGAATAATCTTCTGTTAACTGAAAGGTACAAATCTCTTGCTGCGAGATTTGATCAGTAAGGCACACATAGGCATTAGTGACTTGTCCAAAATGATGCTGGCGTTCGTGTGCATCATGTATTGTGGCTGTGACGACAATTTTATGAATATCAGGTGAGACTCTGCTTAATTGCATAATAATCATTTCATTGTCTCGATACCCTCCGCCAACTTGATGATCGCCAAGATGACGAACAGCTCCGTCTAAGCTTTGCTGCTGGTGATAATAGATCAGATGCTTAGGAGACAACAGTTTGTCCTCTTTATTTAAAAGAAACACTTGCGTATCTAAATCAATTGGCTGACCGGCCAGGTCCCAGCCAAGCCCGATATGAATTTGGTCGACCGCTGGATTGTCTTTTGTTAAATCTAACTTTTGCCCTTTCAGAAGGTGTTTCTTGATCACCTCATGGGGTGCGTCTTGTTTTGACCCATTTTTTATACTCATGCTGATTTCCTCCTCGTTGTCATAGGACAAACACTGATTCATTTACGTCATATAGGGATAAAAGGTTTCATGATTAAAATTGAGTGAAGTTGGAGATGATAAAAAGGTTTTAGCAACAATACCTCATTTTAGATACAGACGAGTTGGAACCACTCGTTTGTTTCACTTTTGATAAAAATTCTTCAGATAAATGTGATCTGTGGTATGATGTTTTACAAGAAGCAAGGACAGGATATGAGGGATTTCACATGCATGTATTTAAAGACTATTATCATAATACGGTCAAGCTCTCTTTTGAGGGGAAGCCTTTTTCAAGTCATCCTAAGCATGTTTGGGCCATCTGCCGCTACCAAGGGAAGTGGCTGCTCACTGAACATGAGGATCGGGGCTATGAGTTTCCAGGAGGGAAAGTTGAGCCGGATGAAGAAGCAGACCAAGCCGCTATACGGGAGATTCAAGAAGAGACGGGTGCTGTTGTTCGTGAATTAACGTATATTGGTCAATATCAGGTACTGGGCAGAGAAAAGGTCATTGTCAAGAATATTTATTTCGCTGATATTGAAAAGCTAGTGAAGCAAGACACGTATTTTGAAACGAAAGGACCCGTTCTTTTCGCAGACTTGCCAAGATCCATCGCAAAAAATAAGAATTTCAGTTTTATTATGAAAGATGATGTGTTAAGACAAAGTCTTGCTTATTTAGAAAAAAACGGTTTGATTCGTTAAAAAAAGCGCAGGGAGACATTCCCTGTGCTTTTTTATTTTTGAAGAAAGCGGCGTTCGAGCCATTCCACAAGCTGGTACATGATAGTCGCAAACACGGCAATAATGAAAAGACTTAAGAACACGAGTGTAAAATTGAAGACTTGAAAGCCGTAAATGATCATGTAGCCGAGCCCTTTTGAGGAAACAAGAAATTCCCCCACAATAACCCCAACCCAAGAAAGGCCGACATTGACTTTGATCGCAGAAATCATCGTTGGAATACTAGCTGGCAAAATGACCTCGCGAAAGACGACGCTTTTTTTCGCACCAAAGGTTTTCATCACCTTTAAATAATTCTCATCGACCTCTTGAAAGGCTGTATAAATGACGATCGTCGTAATGATCACACTAATGATTGCGCCCATGGCAACGATGCTGATCATGCCAGGCCCAAGGGCAACAATTAAAATCGGGGCGAGGGCAACTTTTGGCATGGCATTTAAAATGACTAAATAAGGATCAAGAACGTTTGCCAGGCGGGTGGACCACCATAAGGCGGCAGCAAGCAAAATACCGCAAAAGGTACCAAGTAGAAATCCGAGCACCGTTTCAAATAATGTAATACTCATATGATTCACTAAAGACCCATCGGATATTTTTTGTACAAACAATTGGCAGACCGCAGATGGTGAACTAAATATCAGTGGATCGATGAGACGAAAATGACTGGCAAGCTCCCAAAGCGAAAAGAAGCTGGCGAAAATAATGAACTGATAGATTCGGGTCATGCGTTTTTCCATTCGGTATTTTTTGCGATAGGCTTCATGTAAAAGATCACTGTGTTTCAACGGTTTTCAGCTCCTTCCAAATCGTTTGAAAGAGCTCTTGGAAACTCTGGGTCTGTCTTGCTTCGAAAGGAGAAAGAGTCCTCAGATCATCTGGAACGGTAAAAATCCGCTGAATCGAGCCGGGATGCTTAGAGAATAAGAAAATGCGGTCACTCATCGCAATGGCTTCGCCAATGTCATGTGTCACAAGGACCGCTGTTTTTTGATAGTTTTTGAGTGTATGAAAGACGAGATCCTCTAATGTTAGTTTGGTTTGGTAGTCTAGAGCTGAAAAGGGTTCGTCTAGTAAAAGCAGACCGGGATTCACTGCAAGCGTTCGGGCGAGAGCCGCACGCTGCCTCATACCGCCTGACAGCTCTTTCGGGTATTTTTCCTCTACATCATGAAGGCCAAGCTTAGGCAGTAAGCCAAGAGCGGCGGAGGTGGCTTCATGTGAATCTTGTTTGGTAATTTTCAACCCGAGAATGATATTTTCCTTGATGGTTTTCCAAGGGAACAAATAATCCTGCTGGAGCATGTAGCCGATTTGATGCTCCTTTTGATTCGGTTCTTTTCCTTCGATTAAAATTCGGCCTTCAGAAGGCGGCGTTATACCTGCAATGATAGACAGCAAGGTGGTTTTTCCGCACCCGCTGGGACCAATAAATGAAATAAATTCTCCTTGGTCTATCTCCATATTGATGTGCTGTATGGCCGTTGTTTTTTCTTTTAAAGAGAAGTACGTGTGGGTCACATGGTCAATTTGAAGGAAAGACATGTGCTACCTCCTATTCTATTTATGTTCTGTGACCTTCTTTGCAATGGATGAATCGACAAGTTGTTTGTACGGGATAAATTTCGGCAATTCATCGCTCTCCTTCATAATTTCCTGCAATTTGTTCCATTCCTCTTCATTCAGAAGGGGGTCTGTTGCATAGGATTCCTGCTGTTTGTAGCGTTTAATGGCTGTTGATAAGACATCAAGTTCTGTGTCAGGAAAATGAGATTGAATAGTTTTGGCAATCTCCTCCGGCTGCTTGGCTTCCACCCATTTCTGCGCTTTGTAAATGGCACGAGTGAAGGCTTCAGCTGTCTCTTTGTTTTCCTCTAAGTAACTTTTCTTTGCCATGAAGGTGGTATAAGGCACCTTTCCGGAAGCCTCTCCAAAGGAGGCGGTGATGTACCCTTTGCCTTCTTTTTCAATTAAGGATGCTGTCGGTTCGAATAGCTGCACAAAATCGCCAGTTCCAGAGGAGAAAGCACCTGAAATGTTGGCAAAATCAATATTTTGAATCATACGGAGATCCTTTTTTACATCAATGCCTTCCTTTTTCAGGACATATTCACCGACCATTTGCGGCATGCCGCCTTTCCGCTGTCCAAGAAAGTCTTTTCCTTTTAATTGATCCCAAGAGAATTCGCTCACTTTCTCCCTTGAAACAAGAAATGTACCGTCTGTTTGTGTCAGCTGTGCAAAGTTGACGACAGAGTCTTTTGTGTCTTGAGCCTCTACATAGATAGAGGATTCAGATCCGGTAAGGGCAATATCTGCACCACCGGATAAGAGAGCTGTCATCGTTTTATCGCCGCCCCAAGTCGTTTTTAATTCAACCTCTAGCCCTTCTTCTTTGAAGAAGTCCTCAGATAAGGCAACATATAGCGGAGCATAAAAAACCGAATGGGTCACCTCGGCTACTTGTACGGTCTGCTCTTGTTCTTTTTTACAGGCGACAAATGGAATAAAGAGCAGGACAACGACGATGAATGCCAGTCTGACTTTGATGGAACGATTCAAGAGTAATTCGCCTCCTTTGTTCTAGATCACTAATTAAAGTATGTCAAAAGGGATTTTTGGTGAGTGCCTAGATGAAAATAAGAAGCGCATTGTTTATTTATAGAACGTGTCTTTTTTTCTATACTAGAAGCATGAATACTTTCTTGAATTTGGAAGAAATAAAGGGGCGGTTTCGTGTATAGAGTGAGTTGGGTATTTCTTGGGTGGTATTTGATAGGGCTCATATTAATGGTCTTTTTTGAGGTGCCAGTATGGCTTCAATTTGCAAATGGCATTTTCCTTGTGCTGTATGCCTGCTGTGTGATAGAGATTGGGCGAAATATTTATGGATCATGGGGAATGGTGATCAAACGGGCAGCCATTGTCGGCGTGCTGACATTTACGGTTGAATGGATTGGGATCACAACCGGATTTCCTTTCGGAGGTTATGACTATTATCCAACGTTAGGTTTTCTAGTGGCAGGGGTACCTTTAACCATTGCTTTTGCATGGGTTGGAGTATTTTTAAACAGTCTTTTTTTATCTAGTCAGCAGTCGAAGTGGAAACGAGCGGTCGAAACGGGGATATGGATTGTCTTGCTTGACCTCATATTAGACCCAGTAGCAGCTGAACGGAAATTTTGGGTGTGGTATGACGGCGGTGGTTTTTATGGTATTCCTTTTGAGAATTTTGTGAGCTGGGGTATGATTGGAGCAGGACTTTCCTTTCTCTTCCCGCTTGTTCAGATTGATCAAAAGGCTCTGAGCTGGACGAGCCGTATTTATCAGGCAATGGTGTTCTTTTTTGGTGTGCTGGCATTAAAGGGCGGGCTCGAGGTCATTTTTTATTTAGCACTGATCATTGTTATTTTGTGTGAAGGAAGGGTTCAATTTGAAAGAAAGCGACAAAAGCCGATCGTTTAGACGTATATTTTCTCTTTATCTTGAGCGGTATTTACTTCATAAACATTTCCGCTGCGTGATGATGAAAGGCGCTGTGGACCCAAACGAGAAGCTGCCTGTTCTTTATCTCGCCAATCATAGCTCATGGTGGGATGGACTCATCCTCTTTCTTTTAACAGAAAAAGCGTCCGAACTCGATCACTATATGATGATGGAAGAGAAGCAGTTGAAGCAATATGCCTTTTTTCGTAAGCTTGGTGCTTTTCCGGTTCAGAAAGAGAATCTGAAAAGTGTGAAGCAAGCATTAATGACGGCAAAAAAGAACATGCAGGCTGGCGGGGCTGTATGGCTTTTTCCACAGGGGAAAATCATGCATCAGGACATACGGCCGCTTGAATTAGAGGGCGGGGCTTCATTTTTAGTGAGACAATTTGAGCAAGTCGTGGTGAAGCCTGTGACCTTGCATTATACATTTAATCAATTTCAAAAGCCGACAGTATCTGCTTTGTTTGGTGAAGATACCTTAGTATCTGGCGGGGCACTTCGAAGCAAGGACGTGACGCATCTGCTCAGAGATCTGCTTGAAACGCAGTTAAACGCACATCAAGCACAGGTCATCGCAGATCCTGATTTTTCAAACAATCAAGAATTTAGACAGATGACAAGGACAAGTCAGTCAACAAGTGATGCGTTTGATTCCTTTAAAAAGTGGGTGAAAACATGGCGGTCTTCCTAACTGTGATCAGTGTACTCTTGCTCTGTCAGTTTATTTTCACCATATGGAATATGAGGCAGCTTCCTGTTTTAAAGCCAGCATCCTTTCCGCCGGGTGAACCGATTTCATTATCAATTCTGATTCCAGCGCGAAATGAGGAAAATCGGATCGAAGCCTGTCTTCAGTCGATCGTTGATCAACGTCTTTACCCGAAAGAGCTCATCGTCCTTGATGACCATTCGACAGATCAGACAAGAGCGATTGTGGAACGCTTTGCAGAAACATATCCGTGGATCCGTGTCCAGTCAGGTCAACCATTAAAGCGCGGCTGGCTTGGTAAATCATATGCCTGTTCTCAGCTCGCGGAAGCTGCTGCTTCTGACTGGCTGCTATTTTTAGATGCGGATGTCCGGTTAAAAAAAGGGGCAGTTGAATCAGTGTACAAGCAGTTATGCATGCAAAAAACGGGCATGCTGTCAGGTTTTCCAGAACAGAAAACAGGTACATTTTTTGAGCATCTTGTGGTTCCTATGATGATGTTTACCATTGGCTGTCATCTGCCAGTGAAATGGGTAAGAAAATCTAAGAATCCCGCTTTTGCCGCAGCACATGGTGGTTTTATTGCCATTGAAAAGAATTGTTATCACGACATTGGCGGGCATGCAGCGATCAAGGATTCACTAGTTGATGATATGGCCTTGGCTAGACGGGTGAAGGAAAAAGGCTTTCCCTTCACACTTGCAAGCATTCATCCATTTGTGTATATGAGAATGTATGAGAGTGGACAAGAGGTTTGGGAAGGTTACCGGAAAAATTTATTCCCAGGTGTGAATCGAAGCATTGCTTTGTTAAGCAGTGTCTTTTGTTTATACACCCTCCTTTATTTGGTTCCTGTCATTTGTTTCATGATCGCATTGTTTCAGCTGAATGTTTTGAGCATATGCTTAGCGATTCTTTGTTATGGGCTGGGTGTGTCGATTAAAGCGGCAATTGATACTGAAAATGGTCGGACATCTGCGATGGCTTTTTTATTGCCGGTCAGTATTTTAAGCCTGATTGCTATCGGTTTTGCTTCTATGAAAATCGGTCTGAAAAAAGAAGGGTATGAATGGAAAGGGAGAAGGTACGAATGAAAAAAGTGATCATCATCGGCGGCGGACTTGGCGGATTATCAGCCGCGATCCGTCTCCAGTCACGCGGGGTTCAGGTCACCATTTTAGAAAAAGAAGCGGCTTTAGGCGGGAAATTGCAGCGCCATCACGAGGCAGGCTACTCTTTTGATTTAGGACCGAGTACCATTACAATGAAGGCATATTTTGAAGAAGTGTTTACAGCCTGTCATAGACGGATGGAGGATTATGTGGCCTTTTATCCGATTTCTCCGCTGACCAAAAATATTTTTTCAGATGGCCATACGGTCGAGTTTACGCCGAATATTGAGCAAATGGAATCACAAATTGCTGCATTCAGTCCTGAAGATGCGAAGCAATACCGCGCATTTTTGCAGGAATCAAAGACGCTTTTTCAAAAGGCAGAGGAGCAGTTTTTAAATCGTTTGTTATTGAGCTGGAAGGATAAGGCGGATTTAAAGCTGATGAAAGCACTTCTTGCTGTCAAACCATTCACATCCGTTCAGCGCCTGCTCCGTCAATATTTCCGTCATCCCCATACATTGGCGATGTTTGGACGATATGCCACTTATATCGGCTCTTCTCCCTACGAAGCGCCGGCTATTTTTAACATGATGGCATATTTAGAAGGGGAGAAAGGGATTTATGGAATACAAGGCGGTACATATCGTTTAGTTGAGGCATTTGAGACACTGGCAAAAGAATTAGGCGTTCAGATTCACCTCAATGAACAAGTGAACAAGATTCATGTGAAGGATCGGCGGATCAAAGGAGTGGAGACGGATCAGCAGATGTATGAGGCAGATCAAGTCATTGCAGGAGCAGATGCGCTGACTGTATACCGTCATCTTATAGATGAAAAAGACCGTCCTCGTTTTTTAAATCAAAAACTGGCTGGTATTGAACCGTCCTTGTCTGGCTTTGTTCTCTTATTAGGTGTACCTAAAGTCTATGAACAGCTGGCTCATCACAATGTGTTTTTCCCTGAGGATTATGAGCAAGAATTCAAAGATATTTTTCAGAAAAAACAACTGCCTCAAGACCCGACGCTCTACATATGCTATTCAGGTCATTCAGAACCAGCTTTAAGCGGAGGAGCGGGAAGAAGCAACCTGTTTGTACTGGCCAATGCACCATATGTGACAAAAGAGCAAGATTGGGACATGCTAAAGGAGACATATCGTCAGCATGTAAAAAACAAATTAATGGACAAAGGTCTTTTTGATTTGGATGAGCTTATCGAATATGAAGCGGTTCAAACCCCGCTCGATCTGCAGCAGAAAACGGGGGCATATCGTGGAGCTATTTATGGCATGTCTTCAAACTCGTTCAAACAGGCGTTCTTTCGCATCAATAATGAGTCAAAGGACATTGAAGGACTTTGGTTTGTTGGGGGAACAAGTCATCCAGGCGGCGGCACGCCAATGGTGACAAAATCAGGCCAGCTTGTCGCAGAAGCGATGCTGAAGCAATGGACGTAAACAGAGATGAAAAGGAGAGAAATCGAGTGATTGTGGAAAAAAGAAGGTTTCCGTCGCCCCATCCGCATATTCACTTATATACAGTGACCTATGAGGCAGATGGACTTCGGATGAAAGGACTGCTCGCTGAGCCGGCCGGAGAAGGTCTCTACGACGGCTTTTTGTACTTACGAGGCGGCATTAAAAATGTGGGGATGGTCAGACCTGGCCGGATTGTGCAATTTGCCGCGCAGGGTTTTGTCGTCTTTGCTCCCTTTTACCGAGGGAACCAAGGAGGCGAAGGGAACGAAGATTTTGCCGGAGAAGATCGAAAAGATGCGTTCGCTGCCTTTCAGCTGTTAAAACAGCACAAAAAAGTGAAGAAGGATCGCATTCATATCTTTGGTTTTTCGCGAGGTGGTATTATGGGTATTTGGACCGCTGTTGAAATGAAACAGGAGGCAGCTTCCTTTGTCACATGGGGAGGCGTCAGTGACATGAAACTTACTTATGAAGAGCGTGTGGATATGAGACGGATGATGAAGCGTGTGATTGGCGGTCCGCCGCATAAGGTGCCAGAGGCATATGAGAACAGAACCCCTTTAAATGATGTGGACAAAATTGAAGCACCTGTCCTTATCATCCACGGAGAAGAGGACCAAAATGTATCGATTGAGCATGCGTATATGTTAGAAGATGCACTGCGCCAGCACGGGAAGTCTGTGGAGACGTGGTATTTCCATGGATACAACCACTATTTCCCGCCACAGCATAATCGAGAAATTGTGAGAAGGCTGACCACATGGATGCACAGCCGAAAAAGCGGAAATGTGTTAAAATAAGCAGTATAACGAAATATAGAAAGTAGGGGGATTTTCATTATGGGAATGCCTGTTGAATTTAATACAATGATTGTCACAAAGGGAAAAGAGACAAGAATTGAAGAAAATGTATTTGAACTCATGAAGGATGGATACCGCATTTATCCGTTAAATATTCCACTTGAGGTGCGCAAAACGAAAGACGGAGAAAAAACTGGGACAGCACATGTTGAAAAGCTGGAGCTGACAGACAATGTCACGAAGGTGACGTACCGTCTTGTGTCATTGCATTCAACAAACTAAAAAAGCTGAGGGATTGAATCTCCTCAGCTTTTTTCATTTGGTTATACGAGTGGTCCGCCTTTGGCTTCAATGTCACTTGCCGCGTGACTGAATTTTTGGAAGTTCTTTTTAAATTCATTGGCAAGGAAGTGTGCTTTTTCTTGATAAGCCTTTTGGTCATCCCATGTTTTAGCAGGTTGAAGCACTTCATCTGGTACACCAGGAATATGAAGCGGGATGTGTAATCCGAAGATGTCATCAGTAATCATTTCAGCATTGTCAAGGTCACCTTCGATTGCTGCCTGAACCATTGCTCTTGTATGAGCGAGATTCATTCGTTTGCCTGTGCCATAGCCTCCGCCAGTCCAGCCTGTATTCACAAGGAATACTTTAGCACCGTGCTCATCGATCTTTTTGCCAAGCATTTCAGCATAGACGTGAGCTGGAAGCGGGAGGAATGGTGAACCGAAGCACGTAGAGAATGTCGTTTCTGGTGATGTGACACCGCGCTCAGTTCCCGCTAATTTACTTGTGTACCCGCTCAAGAAATGGTACATTGCCTGTTCTTTTGTTAAACGGCTGATTGGAGGTAAGACGCCAAACGCATCAGCTGTTAAGAAGACAATGGCAGATGGATGTCCTGCGATACTTGGTTTCACGATGTTATCAATCATTTCGATTGGGTAAGCAGCGCGTGTATTTTCAGTAAAGAATGTATCATCATAATCCGCTTCACGTGTTTCTTCATCAAGCACAACGTTCTCAAGAACTGATCCGAAGCTGATCGCTTTGTAGATCTGTGGTTCTTTTTCTTCACTTAAGTTCACACATTTCGCATAGCATCCGCCCTCGATATTAAAGACCCCTGTGCCAGACCAGCCGTGTTCATCGTCTCCGATCAGCTTGCGGCTTGCGCTTGCAGAAAGCGTCGTTTTCCCAGTACCTGAAAGTCCAAAGAATAAGGCTACATCGCCTTCTTGACCTACGTTTGCTGAGCAGTGCATGGATAAAATATCTTGCTCAGGAAGCAGGTAGTTCATCACAGAGAAAATGGACTTTTTCATTTCTCCTGCATATTCTGTTCCACCGATAAGAATCGTGCGTTTTTCAAAAGAAACGATGATAAACGTTTCAGAGTTTGTGCCATCTGTTGCAGGATCCGCTTTGAAGTGCGGTGCAGATAAGATGGTGAAAGGTTTTTCGTTTGAAGAAGGTGTTGACCCGTCAGGTCTGATAAATAGCTGCTTGGCAAAAAGATTGTGCCATGCGAATTCGTTTACAACTGTAATCGGCATACGATATCTTTCATCAGCGCCTGCAAACCCTTCAAAGACGAATAGTTCATCACGTTCTTTTAAGTATGACACAACCTTTGTATATAAACGGTCAAATGCTTCTTTGGAGATCGGCTGGTTGACTTGACCCCAATCGATTTTATGCTCAGAGCTTTCTTCTTTGACGATAAATTTATCTTTAGGCGAACGTCCTGTGTAGGCTCCAGTTGTCGCGCGGACAGCTCCTGTTGATGTTAAAACGCCTTCATTACGTGCCAAAATCTTTTCAACAAGTTTCGGAACAGATAAATTTTGGTGCGTATTTTCTAATGAGAGCAATGACTGCAAATCTTCTTTTAAATCCACTGAGTTCATAAAAAACCCTTCCTTTACCGTTGAATTTGTTTGTTTCGATTAGTATAACACATTAATAATAATAGTCTATACTATTTAAAAATTTTTGTGTGTGTTTTTTCATTTCTGCTATGAAAATATGCTTTTTGGTGATGCTAATGGTGAGGTGAAAAAAGAGGGAGATAATTCTTATGAAGCATTGACATGACGCAAGGGTTTAAGATAAGATATCTTATTGAACGGATACTCTTATCCCGAGTTGGTGGAGGGACAGGCCCGATGAAGCCCAGCAACCGGTTTCTTATGAAAAAGGCATGAACATGCTGAGAAACCAAGGTGCTAACCTGATGCAAGGTACAAGAACACCTTGAGCGATAAGAGTGAAAGGCATGCGATCTCAGACCCTTTCCTCGCAATGAAGGAAATGGTTTTTTTATTTTTGGGATATCATATGAACAAATTGCCAATAACATCTCTAATATAAACGTTATTAAATATAAGAGGGAACGAGTTCCGTATCATATTGGAGGCCTCATCTTGGGATGATGTGGTCTTGTACAGGAGGAAATAGCCATTATGAGTCAAAATCGTCGTTTATTTACTTCAGAATCAGTGACAGAAGGACATCCGGATAAAATCTGTGATCAAATTTCAGACAGCATTTTGGATGAAATTTTAAAGAAAGATCCAAATGCACGTGTTGCCTGTGAAACTTCTGTTACAACCGGTCTCGTATTAGTAAGCGGTGAAATTACAACGTCTACTTATGTCGATATTCCAAAGACGGTGCGTGACACAATTAAGGAAATTGGCTACACACGTGCGAAATATGGTTTTGATGCGGAAACATGTGCGGTCCTTACATCAATTGATGAACAGTCTGCTGATATTGCGCAAGGTGTAGACAAAGCGCTTGAAGCACGTGAAGGAACAATGACTGAAGAAGAAATTGATGCGATTGGTGCAGGTGACCAAGGATTGATGTTTGGTTTTGCCAACAACGAAACCGAAGAGCTCATGCCGCTGCCGATTTCACTAGCGCATAAATTATCTCGCCGTTTAACAGAAGTACGCAAGAATGAGACACTTGCATACCTTCGTCCAGACGGAAAAACACAAGTCACAGTTGAATATGATGAGCAAAACAAACCAGTTCGTATTGACACAGTGGTTATTTCTACGCAGCATGCACCAGAAGTGACGCTTGAACAAATTCAAAGTGACTTAAAAGAGCATGTCATCAGCCCTGTCGTTCCAAGTGAACTGATTGATGAACAGACAAAATACTTTATTAACCCAACTGGCCGTTTCGTGATCGGTGGACCTCAAGGGGATGCTGGTTTAACTGGACGTAAAATCATCGTTGATACGTATGGCGGATACGCTCGTCATGGCGGTGGTGCTTTCTCAGGTAAGGATGCAACGAAGGTTGACCGTTCTGCGGCATATGCTGCTCGTTACGTAGCGAAAAACATCGTAGCTGCCGGCCTTGCAGATTCTTGTGAAGTACAGCTTGCTTATGCAATTGGTGTTGCACAGCCTGTATCGATTTCAATTGATACATTCGGAACAGGAAAAGCTTCTGAAGAAAAATTAATTGAAGTGGTTCGTGCAAACTTTGATCTTCGTCCAGCCGGCATTATTAAAATGCTTGACCTGCGCCGTCCGATCTACAAACAAACAGCTGCATACGGACATTTCGGCCGTCACGACTTAGATCTTCCGTGGGAAAAAACGGATAAAGCCGAAACACTTCGTAAAGAAGCATTGGGACAATAACAACATAGAAAACCGCTTATTTTAAGCGGTTTTCCTTTTGATTAAAAAAAAATCTGTAAAAAGCGAAAAAATGTGAAACAAAATCGGACAAAATACTGTCTAATTATAGGTCTACTTTTAAGAAATAACATAACGTGGAGGCAATAATATGTGTGGGTTTGTTGGTGTATTTAATCACCGTCCATTGTCCGAAACTACTGAACAGGAAGAGCTAATTAAACAAATGAATCGTCTCATCGTTCATCGCGGTCCGGATGATGAGGGTTACTTTCATGATGAGCATGTAGGATTTGGATTTAGACGTTTAAGTATTATAGATGTTGAGCACGGAAAGCAGCCGCTTTCTTATGAAGATGAAAAGTACTGGATTATTTTCAACGGAGAAATTTATAACTATGTGGAGCTGAAGGAAGAGCTTGTGAAAAAAGGCTATTCATTCAGCACAGATTCAGATACGGAAGTACTTCTTGCCACATACCGTCATTATAAAGAAGAAGCGGCTTCAAAGCTTCGCGGCATGTTTGCATTTTTAATTTGGGATAAAGAAGCGCAATTATTATATGGCGCAAGAGATCCTTTTGGCATCAAACCTCTTTATTTTACACAAATGGATGAGCAAGTGTACTTTGCGTCTGAACGCAAAAGCTTGATGGCAGTGAACGAGAACATTTTATTTGATGAGACATCCTTACAGCAATACATGTCATTCCAGTTCGTACCTGAGCCAAATACACTTGATCAAAAGGTGCACAAAGTAGAGCCTGGTCATCAGTTTACTTTACGCCCAGGACAGGAGATTGAATTTAAGACTTACTGGAAAGTTCAATTCAAGCCTGAACAAACACAAGAACAAAAGCTGATTGAAGAAGTCCGCGATGCAATCTATGATTCTGTGAAAATTCACATGAGAAGTGATGTTCCTGTTGGTTCATTCCTATCAGGTGGTATCGATTCTTCTTTCATCGTATCTGTCGCAAAGGAATTTCATCCTGAGCTGAAGACGTTTTCTGTTGGTTTCCAGCAGGATGGCTTTAGTGAAGTTGATGTGGCGAAGGAAACGGCTGATAAGCTGGGCTTACAAAACTTCAGCGCTGTGATTTCTCCTGAGGAATATATGAATGAGCTTCCGAAAATTGTTTGGCATTTAGATGATCCTTTAGCTGATCCGGCGGCGATTCCATTGTACTTCGTGGCAAAGGAAGCGAAGAAACAAGTGACGGTTGTTCTTTCTGGTGAGGGAGCAGACGAGCTGTTCGGTGGATATAATATTTACCGTGAGCCGCTTTCTCTTAAACCATTTGAATCAGTTCCATCTATGCTGAAAAAGCTTCTACTTCGTCTGGCGCGCTTAATGCCAGAAGGAATGAAAGGAAAAAGCTTTATCGTCCGCGGCTGTACACCATTAGAGGAGCGTTATATCGGTAATGCGAAAATCTTTGAAGAGCCAGTAAAGAAAAACCTCTTAAAGCAGTATGATCCGAACATTACATATCGTGATGTGACGAAGACATACTTCGAGGAAAGTGCAGGCTATAGTGATATTAACAAAATGCAATATGTTGATATTCATACGTGGATGCGCGGTGACATCTTACTGAAAGCAGATAAGATGACAATGGCGAATTCTCTTGAGCTTCGTGTTCCATTCCTTGATAAGGTCGTATTTGAAGCGGCTTCTAAAATTCCAGAAGAGCTGAAAACAAAAGATGGCACAACGAAATATTTATTGCGTAAAGCAGCAGAAGGCATTGTGCCTGACCATGTGTTAAACCGCAAGAAGCTGGGCTTCCCTGTTCCAATTCGTCATTGGCTGAAAAATGAGATGAACGCTTGGGCGAAAGACATCATTAAAAACAGTCAAACGGACGAATATATTAACAAAGCATATGTGCTTGATTTATTAAATGAACATTGTGCTGGTAAAGCAGATCATAGCCGTAAGATTTGGACCGTTCTGATCTTTATGATTTGGCACAGCATTTATGTGGAGCGCAGTATTGATCCAGAGCAATTGAATCATCAACCAAAAGAAGTCATCTTCAGTTAATGAAAAAAGGTTTTCAGCTTTGTGCTGAAAACCTTTTTTGTCATGATAGAAAGCGGTGGAAAAGGGTAAAATAACAAGCGGTTCATAGTTATTGCTTAATATCCTGAAAAAAACATGATAAAGTGAAGATACACGTATGATGTTAACGAGATAAAAGGGAACGATAGTATTGTCCTTTTTCTACATATTCTCTGCGGATTCGGTCCATGTCTTGAATATCTTCATCTGTTAAGAGCCGAACGACTTTGGCTGGACGGCCAAAAGCGAGTGATCCTTTTGGGATGACCTTTCCTTGAGGGACAAGACTTCCTGCACCGATAAAGGCGCCTTCGCCGATCTCCGCACCATCGAGAATGATGGACCCCATGCCAATGAGGGCATTTTTTCGAATGATTGAGCTATGTAATGTGACTTGGTGTCCAATGGTAGCACCATCTTCAATAAGAAGTGTTTTTCCAGGACTTTGATGCAGGCACGATAAATCTTGAATGTTGACGTTCTTTCCAATTCTCACAGGTGCGACATCGCCTCTGATGACAGTTTGGAACCACACGCTCGAATATTCTCCAATTGAGACATCACCGGTAATGGTGGCGTTATCTGCGACAAAGACCGATTCATGAATCTCAGGTGTAAACTGATGATATGGATAAATCACTTTTTCGACTTCCTTTCTTAATACAACATTTGTGAGGTGTTTACTTTGTGGACTTGGCATGCTGAAAGACCAGTTGGTACAATTGTGATAGTACATGGTGCGAGTGAATATCACGGCCGATATAAATGGTTAATTGAAATGTGGCGGAATGCAGGATATCACGTCGTCATGGGTGACTTGCCTGGGCAAGGCACATCGACACGTGCGCGAGGCCACATTCGTTCGTTTCAAGAATACATTGATACAGTCGATGAATGGATCGAACATGCGAAATCATTCAGGCTTCCTACATTTTTACTTGGACACAGTATGGGTGGACTCATTTCAATTGAGTGGATGAAGCAGTATACCCATACGAAGTTGAATGGCCTTATTTTATCATCACCTTGTTTAGGTCTGCAATTTAAACCGAAGAAGCTGATGGATTTTGCGTCAAAAGGTCTAAATGTGCTGGCACCGTCTTTTAAAGTGGAGTCAGGGTTGTCGATTGAACTAGCGACACGAAATCAAGCGGTCATTGAGGCAGACTCAAATGATTCTCTTTACGTGACAAAGGTGTCGGTTCGCTGGTATCGAGAGCTGATCAAAAATATCGATGCGGCGATGCAGCCGACGAATGTCTTTAAATCGATCCCGCTCCTTTTAATGCAGGCGGGCGATGATAAGATCGTGGATAAAACGAGGGTGATCAAATGGTTCAATGGTATAGAATCAACCAATAAATCATACCGTGAATGGGAAGAGCTGTATCACGAAATTTTTAATGAACCGGAAAGAGAAGATGTGTTTAAGGCGGCAAGAGCCTTTACAGATCAATATATTTGATTGTGAGCTTTAAGTTGGGGGTGGAGTGATTTGTCAGTACCAGAGCGTCCTTTTGCACTGATGACAAAGGTGTATAAAGATATTTTTCCGCTTGTTCATCAGGAGCTGAAAAAGTGGCGGGCTCATGCAGAAATGATTGAAAATGAAGAACTGAGAACGCAGGCACTAGCGAGCATATCTAGTAAAACGTTTCACTGTGAAGGCGGAGGTATTTTATCACTTCTAGCAGGTGAAGAGAAAGAAACGTGTATTGAATTCATCGTGGCATATCAAACCATCAGTGATTACTTAGATAACCTATGTGACCGCAGCACGTCGCTTGATCCAAAGGATTTTCATATGCTGCATCAAGCGATGAGAGATGCGCTTGATATTCATGCTGAGCTCAAGCCATATTATCAATTCCGTGAGGATCAAGAGGATCATGGATACTTACATGCGCTTGTCCGCACATGTCAAGACGTGCTTGCGCGCGTTGAGCATTATCCAATCATTCAGCCATATTTACATACGCTGTGTGATTACTATAGTGATCTGCAAGTACATAAGCACGTTGTTCCTCATGAGCGTGTGCCAAGGCTAGAGTCGTGGTTCCGCCAATATGAAAAGGATTTGCCGAAGATGGAATGGTATGAGTTTTCAGCTTGTGCGGGATCAACGTTAGGGATATTCTGTCTTGTGGCGTATGCGCTGCAGCCTGATTTTACAGAAAAGCAGGCGAAGCAAATTTACGAAAGCTATTTCCCTTATATTCAAGGTCTGCACATTTTACTTGATTATTTAATTGACCAAGAAGAGGACCGGCTTGGGGGAGATCTGAACTTTTGCTCATACTATGACTCTCATCATGAGATGATGGATCGACTACAGCATTTTATCGAAAAAGCGGATGAGCAGCTGAAAGGCATTCCGCATGAGAACTTTCACAAATTGATTAACAGAGGATTACTGGCGGTCTATTTGTCCGATGAAAAAGTGACAGCCCAAAAAGAGATGAACAAGCTGGCAAAAAGGCTGATCAAATCAAGCGGGAAAACATCGTTCTTTTTCTATATTAACGGAAGAGCCTATCGGACCTATCAGAAAATGCCTTGGATGAAATCATCATAAAAAAGCTCAAATCCATTAGATTTGAGCTTCAGCGTGTAGACAAACCATCGCGTTCGGTGTCAGGTCTGCAAAGGTTTTCTATCATGCTGAAAAGAAAAAAGCTAAAATGATGTGCATTTTAGCTTTTTTTCAATGGCGACCACAAAAGGCGGGTCGTTTTGAATATTCATGTATTGATATGATAAAACTTGTACTTCTTCATGAGACAGTGATCTGCAATAGTCGAGAAGCACTTCTTTTTCTCTTTTACCTTCGGGATGTCCATGGTAGATCACAAGGACGATCAGTCCTCC
>NZ_LKCP01000042.1:0-37997 GCF_001518755.1 Bacillus sp. AM 13(2015)
ATGATAAAGTAACTTCTTCCATTGGAAGGATATAAACAAAAAGCTTGGCGGCGTCCTACTCTCACAGGGGAACCCCAACTACCATCGGCGCTGAAGAGCTTAACTTCCGTGTTCGGTATGGGAACGGGTGTGACCTCTTCGCTATCGCCACCAAACCTGATGGAGAGAATGTTCTCTCAAAACTAGATAACAATGTTCATGCTTCACAAATGAATATAGGTTAAGTCCTCGATCTATTAGTATCTGTCAGCTCCACGTGTCACCACGCTTCCACCTCAGACCTATCAACCTGATCATCTTTCAGGGATCTTACTTCCTTGCGGAATGGGAAATCTCATCTTGAGGGGGGCTTCATGCTTAGATGCTTTCAGCACTTATCCCGTCCGCACATAGCTACCCAGCGATGCCCTTGGCAGAACAACTGGTACACCAGCGGTGCGTCCATCCCGGTCCTCTCGTACTAAGGACAGCTCCTCTCAAATTTCCTGCGCCCGCGACGGATAGGGACCGAACTGTCTCACGACGTTCTGAACCCAGCTCGCGTACCGCTTTAATGGGCGAACAGCCCAACCCTTGGGACCGACTACAGCCCCAGGATGCGATGAGCCGACATCGAGGTGCCAAACCTCCCCGTCGATGTGGACTCTTGGGGGAGATAAGCCTGTTATCCCCGGGGTAGCTTTTATCCGTTGAGCGATGGCCCTCCATGCGGAACCACCGGATCACTAAGCCCGACTTTCGTCCCTGCTCGACTTGTAGGTCTCGCAGTCAAGCTCCCTTGTGCCTTTACACTCTGCGAATGATTTCCAACCATTCTGAGGGAACCTTTGGGCGCCTCCGTTACATTTTAGGAGGCGACCGCCCCAGTCAAACTGCCCACCTGACACTGTCTCCCTGCCCGATAAGGGCAGCGGGTTAGAAGGTCAATACAGCCAGGGTAGTATCCCACCGATGCCTCCACCGAAGCTAGCGCTCCGGTTTCCAAGGCTCCTACCTATCCTGTACAAGCTGTACCAACATTCAATATCAGGCTGCAGTAAAGCTCCACGGGGTCTTTCCGTCCTGTCGCGGGTAACCTGCATCTTCACAGGTACTATAATTTCACCGAGTCTCTCGTTGAGACAGTGCCCAGATCGTTGCGCCTTTCGTGCGGGTCGGAACTTACCCGACAAGGAATTTCGCTACCTTAGGACCGTTATAGTTACGGCCGCCGTTTACTGGGGCTTCAATTCGCACCTTCGCTTACGCTAAGCGCTCCTCTTAACCTTCCAGCACCGGGCAGGCGTCAGCCTATACTTCGCCTTACGGCTTCGCAGAGACCTGTGTTTTTGCTAAACAGTCGCCTGGGCCTATTCACTGCGGCTTCTCGGGGCTTTAACACCCTAAGAAGCACCCCTTCTCCCGAAGTTACGGGGTCATTTTGCCGAGTTCCTTAACGAGAGTTCTCTCGATCACCTTAGGATTCTCTCCTCGCCTACCTGTGTCGGTTTGCGGTACGGGCACCTCTCACCTCGCTAGAGGCTTTTCTTGGCAGTGTGGAATCAGGAACTTCGCTACTAAATTTCGCTCGCCATCACAGCTCAGCCTTTATGGGAAACGGATTTGCCTATTTCCCAGCCTAACTGCTTGGACGCGGATATCCAATACCGCGCTTACCCTATCCTCCTGCGTCCCCCCATTGCTCAAATGGTGAGGAGGTGGTACAGGAATATCAACCTGTTGTCCATCGCCTACGCCTTTCGGCCTCGGCTTAGGTCCCGACTAACCCTGAGCGGACGAGCCTTCCTCAGGAAACCTTAGGCATTCGGTGGACGGGATTCTCACCCGTCTTTCGCTACTCATACCGGCATTCTCACTTCTAAGCGCTCCACCAGTCCTTCCGGTCTGGCTTCACAGCCCTTAGAACGCTCTCCTACCACTGTTCGTAAGAACAGTCCGCAGCTTCGGTGATACGTTTAGCCCCGGTACATTTTCGGCGCAGAGTCACTCGACCAGTGAGCTATTACGCACTCTTTAAATGGTGGCTGCTTCTAAGCCAACATCCTGGTTGTCTAAGCAACTCCACATCCTTTTCCACTTAACGTATACTTTGGGACCTTAGCTGGCGGTCTGGGCTGTTTCCCTTTCGACTACGGATCTTATCACTCGCAGTCTGACTCCCAAGGATAAGTCATCGGCATTCGGAGTTTGACTGAATTCGGTAACCCGGTAGGGCCCTAGTCCAATCAGTGCTCTACCTCCGAGACTCTTACCTTGAGGCTAGCCCTAAAGCTATTTCGGAGAGAACCAGCTATCTCCAGGTTCGATTGGCATTTCACCCCTACCCACACCTCATCCCCGCACTTTTCAACGTGCGTGGGTTCGGGCCTCCATTCAGTGTTACCTGAACTTCACCCTGGACATGGGTAGATCACCTGGTTTCGGGTCTACGACCACGTACTCATGCGCCCTATTCAGACTCGCTTTCGCTGCGGCTCCGCATCTTCTGCTTAACCTTGCACGGGATCGTAACTCGCCGGTTCATTCTACAAAAGGCACGCCATCACCCGTTAACGGGCTCTGACTACTTGTAGGCACACGGTTTCAGGATCTATTTCACTCCCCTTCCGGGGTGCTTTTCACCTTTCCCTCACGGTACTGGTTCACTATCGGTCACTAGGGAGTATTTAGCCTTGGGAGATGGTCCTCCCGGATTCCGACGGAATTTCACGTGTTCCGCCGTACTCAGGATCCACTCTGGAGAGAACAACATTTCAGTTACAGGGCTGTTACCTTCTTTGGCGGGCCTTTCCAGACCTCTTCGCTTATATCGTTCCTTTGTAACTCCGTATAGAGTGTCCTACAACCCCAAGAGGCAAGCCTCTTGGTTTGGGCTGTTCCCGTTTCGCTCGCCGCTACTCAGGGAATCGCATTTGCTTTCTCTTCCTCCGGGTACTTAGATGTTTCAGTTCCCCGGGTATGCCTTCTCATACTCTATGTATTCAAGTATGGATACTACTCCATTACGAGCAGTGGGTTTCCCCATTCGGAAATCTCCGGATCAAAGCTTGCTTACAGCTCCCCGAAGCATATCGGTGTTCGTCCCGTCCTTCATCGGCTCCTAGTGCCAAGGCATCCACCGTGCGCCCTTTCTAACTTAACCATTTCTTACTTTAGAAAGAATCACTATGTGTGATGAACTTTGCATTGCATTCAATGTGAATGTATTACTTATTGTTATCTAGTTTTCAAAGAACAATCCTGTCTCGCTAGAGACATGTTTTGAAGGAATGATCCTTCAAAACTAAACAAGACGAAAACGTACCTGCTCCATATATCCTTAGAAAGGAGGTGATCCAGCCGCACCTTCCGATACGGCTACCTTGTTACGACTTCACCCCAATCATCTGCCCCACCTTCGGCGGCTGGCTCCATAAAGGTTACCTCACCGACTTCGGGTGTTGCAAACTCTCGTGGTGTGACGGGCGGTGTGTACAAGGCCCGGGAACGTATTCACCGCGGCATGCTGATCCGCGATTACTAGCGATTCCAGCTTCACGCAGTCGAGTTGCAGACTGCGATCCGAACTGAGAACAGATTTATGGGATTGGCTAAACCTTGCGGTCTTGCAGCCCTTTGTTCTGTCCATTGTAGCACGTGTGTAGCCCAGGTCATAAGGGGCATGATGATTTGACGTCATCCCCACCTTCCTCCGGTTTGTCACCGGCAGTCACCTTAGAGTGCCCAACTGAATGCTGGCAACTAAGATCAAGGGTTGCGCTCGTTGCGGGACTTAACCCAACATCTCACGACACGAGCTGACGACAACCATGCACCACCTGTCACTCTGTCCCCGAAGGGAAAGCCCTATCTCTAGGGTTGTCAGAGGATGTCAAGACCTGGTAAGGTTCTTCGCGTTGCTTCGAATTAAACCACATGCTCCACCGCTTGTGCGGGCCCCCGTCAATTCCTTTGAGTTTCAGTCTTGCGACCGTACTCCCCAGGCGGAGTGCTTAATGCGTTAGCTGCAGCACTAAGGGGCGGAAACCCCCTAACACTTAGCACTCATCGTTTACGGCGTGGACTACCAGGGTATCTAATCCTGTTCGCTCCCCACGCTTTCGCTCCTCAGCGTCAGTTACAGACCAGAGAGTCGCCTTCGCCACTGGTGTTCCTCCACATCTCTACGCATTTCACCGCTACACGTGGAATTCCACTCTCCTCTTCTGCACTCAAGTTTCCCAGTTTCCAATGACCCTCCCCGGTTGAGCCGGGGCTTTCACATCAGACTTAAGAAACCGCCTGCGAGCCCTTTACGCCCAATAATTCCGGACAACGCTTGCCACCTACGTATTACCGCGGCTGCTGGCACGTAGTTAGCCGTGGCTTTCTGGTTAGGTACCGTCAAGGTGCGAGCAGTTACTCTCGCACTTGTTCTTCCCTAACAACAGAGCTTTACGATCCGAAAACCTTCATCACTCACGCGGCGTTGCTCCGTCAGACTTTCGTCCATTGCGGAAGATTCCCTACTGCTGCCTCCCGTAGGAGTCTGGGCCGTGTCTCAGTCCCAGTGTGGCCGATCACCCTCTCAGGTCGGCTACGCATCGTCGCCTTGGTGAGCCATTACCCCACCAACTAGCTAATGCGCCGCGGGTCCATCTGTAAGTGACAGCCGAAACCGTCTTTCATCCTTGAACCATGCGGTTCAAGGAACTATCCGGTATTAGCTCCGGTTTCCCGGAGTTATCCCAGTCTTACAGGCAGGTTACCCACGTGTTACTCACCCGTCCGCCGCTAACATCCGGGAGCAAGCTCCCTTCTGTCCGCTCGACTTGCATGTATTAGGCACGCCGCCAGCGTTCGTCCTGAGCCAGGATCAAACTCTCCGAAAAAGTACAAAACCGAAGTTTTGTTTTT
Organism: Bacillus sp. AM 13(2015); assembly: GCF_001518755.1. Lineage (NCBI taxonomy): Bacteria > Bacillati > Bacillota > Bacilli > Caryophanales > Bacillaceae > Bacillus > Bacillus sp. AM 13(2015). Next base: position 4,897 of record NZ_LKCP01000042.1, read on the forward strand.
CGTCAGTGTTTGACTGACTACCTATGAAGTATCATAGGATTTTTTATAAAAACTCGAATTAACAGGTACGTTTTGTCTTGTTTAGTTTTCAAAGATCATCTTCGCCGTTCTTAGCGGCTTTAATAATATAACATTTCGCTTCATCTTATGTCAACAACTTTTTTCAAGTTTATTTCCCGAAGCGTTTTGTGTTTGTCACTGTGTGTCAGCGACGATTAATAATATATCACGAAAACATTCTTTTGGTCAACGCCTTTTCAAAACTTTTTTTGAAATAGTTTTATTAAGCATCTTAAACCCTTGTCCTGCATACAATCAAGTAACAATCTTGGACAAGGCAGGAGTGTTTGAATTGAGTCGATTATATGTGTTGCCTATTAAACGGCTGAAGCAAGTTGTCATTATTCTTGTAGCAGCCCTTGCAGCTGCAACCTTTTTTTATGTACAAAAGGCACCGCCGCTGTCGGTATTTAAAACTGAACATGGACCCCGAGCCATTTATAAAGGAGAGACTTCATCAAAGCATGTCTCTCTCACTTTTAATATTGGCTGGGGGGATGAGAAGGCTGTTCCTATTTTAAATGTTCTTCGAGAGTACGGTATAAAGAACGCCACTTTCTTTCTGTCTGCTTCTTGGGCTGAGCGTCATCCTGATATCGTGAAACAAATTAGGGAGGACGGCCACCAAATCGGAAGCCTCGGCTATGCTTATAAAAATTATAGCCAGCTTGAGGATAGTGAGATCAAGCAAGATCTTGTCCGTGCACAAAATACATTTCAAAAGCTTGGACTAGATGACATTCAACTATTAAGACCGCCGACTGGACAGTTTAACGAAACAGCACTGAAAATTGCCACTCAGTACGGTTATACCGTTGTTCATTACAGCATTAATTCACAGGATTGGCTGAATCCGGGGGTCGACCAGATTGTTCAGAATGTAAATGACCGAATGAAAAGCGGAGACATTGTTCTCCTTCACGCCTCAGATTCAGCAACCCAAACCGCTCAAGCCTTACCTGCTATTTTGAAACAAATAAAAGAAAAGCATTTAAAAAATGTGACGGTTGGCGAACTGATCTCCAATACGAAAACAAAGTCATCGGAAGTTAAGTAGCTTTCGCTTTTGAAAACCGCGGCATCGCTAACAGCTGAAACGCATTACAGCCTAATAGCGGGAATAGCATTAAATACAGCCAGTCCTCTTCATTGACTCTGAGCGCCGGGAACCATTCTAACGACGTGATGACGACCATGAGAAACATTGCAGAAATAAATGTTTTCTTAGAGGACTGCTGCTGTTTAAAGTAAGCCACGATCAAAGCAAACACACCGATAAATAAAGGCAGCCACAAGTATGGAAGAAATGATTCATTCTCCCCGAAAAACAAAAATCGCAAGTAAGCTAAATCAAACAGCACAAAAATCACAAGAAACAGCTGAATGGTATTCCATAAAGAATGTGACCGGAAAATCTCTAACGCAAATCGGTGCACCGTCAAGAAGACAACAAACCCCATCTGGCTAATGACACTAAAGATCATCCCTACACCAATGAACCAAAACAACACAGATGCGATCTCTAGAATTTCAAACGATATAAAAAGCTTCTGATATTTTCCCCACTCCAGCGCAAAGCCTACCACGCTTGTAATGACCGCTCCAACAGCTAGCACAGAGAAGAAAAAACGAACTAAATCCCGACTTTTCATTGAATTGATCCAACCCCTATTTTTGTTATGTATAAATTTACGTGAAACATTCATATTAAAAGTAAGACATGTAACGAAAGGAGCCACAGTATGTCAAAAGGCATCTTGCGTATAGTGAGCTGTTTTCTTCTTTTATCTCTAACAGCTTGTGCTCCCAAAACCCAATCCTCATCTAATATGGACTATGACGAAACAAAAAAAATGGTCGTCGATATATTAAAGACAGATGACGGTAAAAAGGCCATTCAACAGTTATTAAATGACGAGGCAATGAATGAAGCTTTGGTAATGGATGAACAAACTGTGAAAAAAACGATAGAGAAAACACTGACTTCTGATAAAGGCAAAGAGTTCTGGAAGAAGGTCTTTGAGGATTCTAAGTTTGCCGAGACTTTCGCAAAATCCATGCAGCAACAGCATGAAAGGATGTTAAAACAGTTAATGAAGGATCCTGACTATCAACAACTGATGATGGATATTCTCAAGGATCCTGAAATGGAAAAGAAATACGGTGAACTGGTAAAAAGCAAAGAGTTTAGAAAGCACTTAGAAAAAGTCATTACGGAAACATTAAGCAGCCCTCTTTATAAGAAGAAATTCGAAGATGAGCTCAAAAAGGCAGCATCTGAAAGCAGCAGTGATTCCGGATCGCAAGGCAGCGAAGGAAGCGACAGTTAAACATCACCCGAGTGGCATTCATCCACTCGGGCTTTCATTATGCTTTCACTGCTAATTGTTCAATGACTTTATTCGCAATGTGTTGATACACTTCTCCTGTCGGATGACTTGCATCATAGACAGAAGGCGCGAAATCATCCTCATTCCAATCAGGCTGTCTTAAAGGAATTTGGCCAAGGACTGATACACGCAGCTCTTCAGCCAGCTTGTCCCCGCCGCCTTTTCCAAAGACGTATTCCTTTTCACCTGTTTTTTTGCTTTCATAATAGCTCATATTCTCAACGACACCGAGCACCTCATGATCTGTTTGCAGTGCCATTGCGCCTGCTCTTGCTGCAACGAAGGCAGCCGTAGGATGCGGTGTAGTAACAATGATTTCTTTACAGCTAGGCAGCATTGTATGAATATCAAGCGCCACATCTCCCGTTCCAGGCGGAAGGTCTAATAGTAAGTAATCTAATTCTCCCCACTCAACTTCGTTGAAGAAGTTATTTAACATTTTTCCAAGCATCGGCCCTCTCCAAATAACCGGTGCATTTTCTTCAACAAAAAAGCCCATTGAAATCACTTTGACTCCAAAGCGCTCCACAGGAATAATTTTTTCCCCTTTAACTGTTGGTCTGACAGTGATCCCCATCATATCCGGTACACTAAAGCCATAAATATCAGCATCAATCAGCCCGACTTTTTTCCCTAGACGAGCCAGTGCTACAGCAAGGTTAACAGAAACAGTCGATTTACCAACGCCACCCTTTCCACTAGCAATCGCTAAGAACTCAGGCGGGTTTTTAGAGTTAAGCAGGGTTTCTTCCTCTTCTTGTGATGGCATAAACTTTTCAAGTGTTTCCTGAGGCAGTTCCTCAAAACGAAGTCCTACTGTGTTAGCGCCTGCTGATTTCAAGGCTTGTACGATGTCTTGCTGCAGCTTCATCTGCTCAGCAGTGCCTGTTTTTGCAATAGCCACCTTAAGGCTCACATGCTCTTTCTCAGGCTTTAGGCTGATTTCCTTGATGGCATCCAGCTCACCAAGCGGTATATGAAGGAAAGGTTCGTCCATCTTCCCAACTAGTTTTCTCACATCATCTTGTCCGATCATAGCAGAACCTCACCCTTTATTGAATTCGTTTACAATCCAAGTATATCATACATATCCTTACAATGTCTGTCCTGTTTGCCTGCGATCAAAAGGAAAAAGCCCCTTATTCAGGCGGCTCTTTTTGCTCTGTTAAATATCTTAAAATCCCTTTATAAATAGAGGCGGCAATTTGATCCTGATATTTAGGTGTTGCCAGCTGGCCAGCCTCTTTTGGATTGGAGAGAAATCCAATTTCCACAAGAGCTCCTGGCTTTGTGACATTTTGCATTAAATAAATGCCGTTGATCCGCTTCGCCTTTCGATCTGTGTTTTCAAGGTTTCTGCGCAATTCATCTTGAATGAACTTCGCTGCCTTTTCATTTTCTTCATACTTTCCGTAAAAAAACGTCTGAGCCCCGCTCCATTTGTTAGATGGTATCGCATTTAAATGAATGCTTAAATAGAGATCCGCTTCAGATTCATTGATGACTTTGACGCGGTTCCTTAAATCCTCCGCTTTCTTCCGGGCATATCCCCTTGTATTCTTTGATGATAAATCAGAATCATCCTCTCGGGTCATGAGAACAAGCGCTCCCTGCTCTTGCAAATAGTCACGTATCTTCATGGATACATCTAGCGCAATCTCTTTCTCAAGCAGCTCTCCTCCTACAGCCCCGCCATCTGGACCACCGTGACCCGGATCTAAATAAATGATCTTCCCGCTTAGAGGCAAATTCCACGATTTCCACGAATCATCATTTAGAAATTGAAACCTGAATAAGAATAAGAGGACAATAAACCCAATTAAAAACCCTGTCCACTTCAGCTTTCTTTTCATCCCTGTCCCTCCCATACACCATTATTTTATAGATATGGGACAAGGGCTGGAAATATGCTTAGTGCAGCCGAAGCTTGTGTCTTTTTTCTGATTCACGAAAGCCTTCCTGCCACCACATGCTTAAAAATTCTTTCGCAGATGGATACAAACACGACATCTTCCGCTCCATACGGAACATATTCCCCCAAGATTGCAAGCATCCTGCCAGCTCTTCTATCAGCTCAGTTTCCTCCTGAGAGGACCGCTTCTTGATATTGTCGAACGATTCGCCGTATTTACTCGACTCACCGTACCTCCCGCCAGCTAAAAAAGCTTCAATGGCGAAATCGATACAGCCATCACTCATAATACCAGCTGGATCATCTGCAAATGGAAACAGCTTCTTCGTGAATTTTTCGGAAGCAGCCGTTACTTGTTGAAGAGACAATGTACGCAAAAGCTTCTTTTCAAGCGTGACATCTCGTTTTGTTTTCAATTGATAAAATGAAAGCACTTCTGCCATGGACTGAACTCCTTTTTTCTTTGTATTGTTCGTTGGTTTGAACAAAACATGCAGTTCAGTAAATGGAAATGACGGTCAGTGAACGATCGTAATGGAAAATTGTGATAAAATAGACATTTAATATAGAAAGAATGATAAAGGGGCAAAATCAATGAAGAAATGGATATATATCCTGCTGCTATTAACAGTCGTCTTATCTGCATGCAGCAGTCAAGCCACAGAGAAAAAGAGCGATATAAAAGGAATAGAAGACATATCCTTAAAACAACTTTCAAAACACAAAAACACGTATCTCGGTGACAATTCAGCCATTCGTGAAATATTATCAAATCTTCCTGGAGGAGTAATTCGTGAATTTGAAATCATCGATGGAAAAGCATTAGACGTCACATATGGGGCAAAAGAAAATGACAGCTATACAGAAGAACAGTTTGACGCCTTCTGGTTTGATCAAAAGGACACGATCGAAAAAACGTATTTATACAACGCAATCGCACTTTTTATTCTTATCGATAATGTAGAGCAAGTAACACTCAAGATGAACTCTAACGATGAGCCGTCCGTCCCGTTTAAAAGAAAACAGCTAGAAAAAAAGCTCCCTCACTCTTTTAAAAAGTACAAAGATGATACAGCGCTTTGGCAAAAGGAACTGGTTGATGGAGTTGTGAAGTCAAAAGAGAAACGCCAAGATGTATACAAAGCGTTTCCAATGCAGAAATAATAAAACAGAGGGATTTGCCCCTCTGTTTTTTGATGTTTATGTAGTGATAGCCTGAATCAAACGTTGTCGAAAGTTTTGATCCACTGCTGCAGTAAGCATAAATTCGTTGAATACTTCCCCAATCCAGTGAGAATTCTTCGCCTTTGGATCATTGATAAAAAGAGAAATGGATATAGATGAGATATCCGTTTTTCGATATAAAGCCGCTGTGAAAACAAACAATGTCGCTCCGCCTTTATACCAAATATATTGATCTTTTTCCGTCTTCAATGTTTCACCCAGCACAATTTGGCTAAAAAGACCCTTTTCTTCTGTTGTTAACAGCTCATCCTGCAGACGTTTCATAAAATGTGCATATTGATTGGTTGTAGACTTTGTCAACTTTTGTGTCAGTAATGATTGAATACGAAAGCTTAATAAGTCCTTTTCCATTATTTTTTCCTCTAACATCTTTTTATGCTCTGGGTCATTTTTCATGATATTAAAAATCTCATTCATTAGAGATTTATATTGTTCATGAGATACACCGCTCATTTGCTTTAATGCATCCTGTTCATGATCAGATACATAAGCAGGCCACAACAACTTTGGGGTCAGCGGAATGAGTTCATCATGTTCTGTGAGACCTGCTTGTTTCATCTGATCATTGATCTTTTCTAAGTCGAGCAAGTCAATCAAATAATCAGTACAAGCATTCGAACTGAATTGCATCATTCCTTTGGCAACATCTAATAAAGTTGCATGCTCAGAAAAAGCGTTGACCTCTAGCCAGTATGTGTGAGCACCGCCATCTGTTCTATCAATATAAAACCGCTCTATGTCCGCCAATGCCACTTTTTCATCTAGCTTGATGTCACCGCTGGATACAGCTTTAACAAAATGAAACAAAACCATTAATTTTACCGTACTTGCAAGTGGTGTTTTTTGATCACCATTCCACTCTAACACCACATCTTCATTTTCAATGATTGTTACTGATACGTCCTTTTTGTTTTTTGTGACAAATGTCAAAAGGTCTTCTTTTGTTTCCTTTAAACCGATTTTCTGCAACATGTTTCTCCTTTCAAAATAGGATTTATATATTCAATATAACAAATATTTCAAATAAAGGCACAAAAAAGGCAGAGGCTCTTGAATCCTCCGCTTCTTGATATCCTTATTCATGGGGCAAATGCAGCTTCATTCCTTCATGAGTGGCTTCAAACCCTAATTTCTCATAAAAATGTCGTGCTTCTGGCCTCTGTTTATCTGTTGTCAGCTGAATCATATGACAGCCGCGGTCGCTTGCGCGTTGAATGGCCCACTTGATAAGCAGCGAACCGACTCCTTTTCCTCTATGACTCGAAGCCGTACGAACTCCTTCAATGGATGCTCTCCATCCCCCTTGATGTGTAAGAAATGGCGTCATGGTTAACTGAAGAACACCAACTGCTCCTTCCTGATCACACGCAACAATGAGTTCAATATTTGGATCAGCTTCGATTGAATGAAAGGCTTTGATATAGCTTTCTAATAATGGGCGAGTGTAACGCTCTCTCTTTTGACCTAACTTATCATCTGAAAGCATGAAGACGATTTTGTCGAGGTCTTCTTGCACGGCTTCTCTAAATGTCAATTGATTTAAATTCAATGAAAGCACCTCCTATGATGGATGGAAGACTGTTTTCACTTACCAAAATACCAGTTAAGAGCGTTCTCATATAAGATTTGATCAGCTGCTTTTTCATCAAAGTATTTCATACTATGAAAACTGATCAAGCCCTCTTCACGAACCATTCCTCTTGTAAGATGGCATAGTAACACTCATCCCACCACTCATTTCCTTGTGGTATACATTTTTTAAAATACCCCTCTCTCCTCATCCCCAATTTCTCCATCACTTTCCACGATGGCACATTTTCAGGCTGACAAGTCGCAATGATTCGATGTAAGTTCAGAGTGTAAAAACCATGATGCAGAACGGCATAAGCCGCTTCTGATGCATAGCCCTTGTTTTGATAGGCAGGATTGAAAACCCAGCCAATCTCATATGTGTGCTCACCAAAAGTTGGATGGAACACGATATGCCCGATGCATATCTGATCTACTTTTAATATGACAGCAAAATTCTTGGCTGCTTTAAGACGATTATTTTTAACAAATTCCTGCGCATTTTCTTTAGAAAAAACACCTTCCGGAATATACTTCATTACCGCCGGATCAGATGTATATGCATAAACATCATGCCAATCATCCTCAGAAAATGATCGAATGATACACCTTTCTGTTGTTAGATTCATATGACACCCTCCATAGACTTCGTTTTTTAAACAGAAACCTTGCTATGATCCTATTTTATATGTTTCCAAACAGAAAAAAACACAAATAAAAAAGCACCAGCAGGATGCTGATGCTTTTTTATAAGGTTTGTCTGTAACAAACCTTTGTAAAACGTCCATACAATATAAAATTGATTAACGTTTTGAGAACTGAGGTGCGCGACGTGCGCCTTTAAGACCGTATTTCTTACGCTCTTTCATACGTGGGTCACGAGTAAGAAGTCCAGCACGTTTAAGTGATGTACGGTACTCAGGATCTACTTCTAGAAGAGCACGAGAGATACCGTGACGAATTGCTCCAGCTTGACCAGAGAATCCACCACCGTGAACATTTACAAGAACATCGTAGCTGTTAGCTGTTTCTGTGATGTTCAAAGGCTGTTTCACGTCTTCGATTAAAGCAGCGAATGGAATGTATTCAGTAATTTCACGATTATTAACGACGATACGGCCTTCACCTGGAACTAAGCGAACGCGCGCTACAGAACTTTTACGACGACCTGTACCGTAATATTGAACCTGTGCCAAATTGTTAACCTCCCTTATAATTAACCGCGAAGTTCGTAAACTTCAGGTTGTTGTGCTTGATGTGGATGCTCAGAACCACGGTACACATTTAATTTTTTGAACATTTGACGACCTAGTGAACCCTTTGGAAGCATACCTTTGATAGCAAGCTCCAACATTTTTTCAGGGTAGTTTGTACGCATCTCAAGAGCAGTTCTTTGTTTCAAACCACCTGGGTGCATAGTGTGACGGTAGTAAATTTTGTCCGTCAATTTCTTACCAGTTAATTCGATTTTCTCAGCATTGATGATGATGACATGATCACCTGTATCAACGTGTGGTGTATAAGTTGGTTTGTGCTTACCGCGCAAAAGTGATGCTACTTCAGTAGAAAGACGACCTAGAGTCTTGCCTGCCGCATCAACAACTAGCCATTTGCGCTCAATTGTGCTTGCGTTCGCCATTGGTGTTGTACGCATGAGTTTCCCTCCTAAATAAATCAATGAATTTTCCTTGAATCAAATGCTACGTTCTATTTCAAAACACAGATAAGTCTTCCGGGGCTTATTTGTGGGGTTGAAATACATACCATATGATATCTTATAACTTTCTGCTTCCTGTGTCAAGAACATGTTACACCTGGTTTAGTTGTCATAGAAAACTTCCCATAAATACAGTCCGTGACTAGGCGCAGTCTTGCCTGCCGCTTCGCGATTTCGGGCGGCAAGCATGGCTTTTATCTCCTCAGGGTGAAATTTACCAGAACCGATTTCAAGCAACGTTCCAGCGATAATCCTTACCATGTTGTATAAAAAACCATTCCCTCTCACACGCATTTCAAGCCCGTCTGAGACGTTTTTCCACTCAAGGGCATAAATATCCCTCACCTTGTCCTGAACCTCTGTATTGGCCGCACAAAAGCTTGTAAAATCATGTGTCCCAATTAAGTGCTCAGCGGCTTCTCTCATTTTATCGATATCCAGCCGGTAAGGATAGTGGCAGGCATACTGTCTCGTGAACACATTTTGGTGTGTTTCTGTTGAGACCTTATAACGGTACTCCTTCGAAACAACACCAAATCTGGCATGAAACGAGTCATCGACCTCCTCAGCCTTTAAAACACGGATATCATCCGGCAGCAGGCTGTTGAGAGCAAAAGGCCATCTCTCCATCGGAATCGAGAGCGGGGTGTCAAAATGGATGACCTGTCCCTTTGCATGAACACCGCTGTCTGTCCGGCCGGAAGCCACAATCGGAATCAGTTCATCCTGTTTGTGCATTCTTGCAAGGGCAGACTCGATCTCCGTCTGTACGGTTCGCTGCCCTGGCTGCACCTGATAGCCTTTAAAATGTGTCCCATCGTAGGATACAGTACATTTGACCTTCATCTAGGAATCACCTAATTTCTAAGCAGCACAAGGAGCGCTGTTAACAGGATGAATAGAAGCAGCGTGAACGTGTCCTTCATACCCCAGACAAGCTGACGGTATTTCGTCCGTCCTTCTCCCCCGCGGTAGCCTCTCGCTTCCATCGCTGTCGCCAGTTCCTCTGCACGCTTAAACGCACTGACGAAAAGGGGAACAAGCAAAGGAACGATGGCTTTCATGCGATCCTTTAAAGGTCCGCTTGTAAAATCAACGCCTCGAGCCATTTGTGCCTTCATGATTTTGTCCGTCTCTTCTAGTAAAGTCGGAATAAACCGAAGTGAGATGGACATCATGAGAGCAAGCTCATGAACAGGCAGTTTGATTTTACGGAATGGGTGCAGCAGTTTCTCCATTCCGTCTGTCACTTCTATAGGCGTTGTGGTTAACGTAAGAAGTGTCGTCATCATAATGAGATAGACAAAACGGAGTGAAATGAAGATCCCCTGCTTTAAACCTTCTTCATAAATCTTCAGAAAACCAAAGTGGAATAGCAAGGCGCCATCCTTTGTCATGAAAATATGCAGAATAAAGGTAAACAGGACAATCCATAGGATCGGCTTCATTCCCTTGAGAATAAAGTATAGCGGCACCTGAGAAACCATCACCACAAGAATGGTAAAGACACCTAAAAGCCCGTAAGTGATGTAATTATTAGCAAAAAAGACAATAAAGACAAAAAAGAAAATTGATAACAGCTTTGTCCTTGGATCAAGACGATGGACAAAGGATGAACCTGGCACATATTTGCCGATAATCATACTATCCATCATGATGTCGTGTCCTCCTGATAAAGAGCTGTTAAGGCTTCTGCCATTTCATCCATGGTCAGAAGCGGCCTAGGAAACGTAATACCTAGCTTTTCTTCTACAGTCTGCTGGAATTTAATCGTTTCCGGGAGGTCGAGACCAAACGAAGACATGTCTGTACGATTGTCAAACAACTCTCTCGGTGTGCCTGTCGCCTTCACTGTCCCTTTATGCATCACAATCATTTGATCCGCATAATGAGCGGCGTCCTCCATACTGTGTGTGACTAGGATCGTGGTGAGGTTTGCCTTTTGATGAAGGTCATAGAACATGTCCATAATTTCCTTCCGCCCGCGTGGATCCAGTCCAGCAGTCGGCTCATCAAGCACAAGCACTTCTGGCTCCATCGCTAAAACGCCAGCAATCGCCACACGTCTCATTTGACCACCGCTTAGTTCAAAGGGAGATCGAGATAATAGGGATTCAGGAAGACCCACCAGTTTCAGCATCTCCTTCGCCTTCGCTTCTGCTTTCTCTTGAGGAACACCGAAGTTCATCGGGCCGAAGCAGATATCCTTGAGGATGGTTTCCTCAAAGAGCTGATGCTCAGGAAACTGAAACACGATGCCTACCTTTTTCCGGAGGGGTTTCATATCCTTCTGCTTTTTTATTGGCTTGTAAAACTGTCTCTCCAAGCGCAATGCTCCCCTTCGTTGGTTTGAGCAATCCATTTAAATGCTGCAGCAATGTAGACTTGCCAGAGCCCGTATGACCAATGACAGCGACATAGCTGCCCTCTTTGATGGAAGCATTGACATCATACAAAGCGAGACGCTCAAACGGCGTTTTCATTTGATAACGATGCTCTAATTCTTTGATCGTAATGTCCATAGCTCTTTCACCAATCCTTCTTGTGTCAAATGGGCATTTGCAAGCGGCACACCTTGCTGCTTCAATTGCTTGCTCAATCGATAGGAGAATGGCAGATCAAGTCCAATCTGAACCAGCTGTTCATCTAGTTCAAATACTTCCTCTGGCGTTCCCTCGGCAAATTTCTTCCCGCCATTCATCACAATGACGCGGTCTGCCTTGGCAGCCTCGTCTAAATCATGTGTGATGGAAATGACTGTGACTGTTCCTTGTTCCTTCAGTAGTCTAACAGTCTCTAACACTTCTTCACGGCCAATCGGATCAAGCATTGATGTTGCTTCATCCAAGATCATGATGTCAGGGCTTGCGGCAAGCACACCTGCAATAGCGACTCTCTGCTTCTGCCCGCCTGATAGATGGTGCGGCTCTTGATCAAGAAACTCCTGCATATTGACCTGTTTGACAGCCCAATCTACACGTTCTATCATCAATTCCCGCTCAACCCCGTTATTTTCTAAACCAAAAGCCACATCATCACGAACCGTTGAGCCCACAAATTGGTTATCTGGGTTTTGAAAGACCATTCCGACCTTTTTGCGAATATCCCAGACACTTTCTTCTTTGAGCTCAATCTCTCCAACCTTGACCGTACCAGCATCCGGTAAAATGAGCCCATTCAGCACACGGGCAAGTGTGGATTTACCTGAACCGTTATGACCAACAATGGCGAGCCATTCATTTTGATTCACATGCAGTGACACTTGATCTAAAGCGGGCTTGTCCGCATCCTTGTGATAACGAAATACAATGTCCTTTACGTCAATTAATGTCTTCCCCATCTCTACCGGACCTCCTCTCAGCTCAACCTCTTCTTTGCTTATTCCTAAAAAAAGCCGTAGTACCTAAAAAAGGGCATAGATCCAGTTATGAACTGTCCCGCCCTTTCTTAGATACACGATATGTGATTAAACTAATTCAATGACAGCCATTGGTGCGCCATCGCCGCGACGAGGTCCAAGCTTCATGATACGAGTGTATCCACCTTGGCGATCTTCGTAGCGAGTTGCAACGTCAGCGAATAATTTTTGAAGTGCATCTTGGTTTGTTTCAGCGTTAGCTACTTCATTACGAATGTAAGCTGCAGCTTGACGGCGAGCATGAAGATCTCCGCGTTTGCCAAGAGTGATCATTTTTTCAACTACAGAGCGAAGTTCTTTCGCACGTGTTTCAGTTGTTTCGATGCGTTCGTTGATGATCAAATCAGTCGTTAGGTCACGAAGCATTGCTTTACGTTGTGCACTAGTGAGTCCTAGCTTTCTGTATGCCATGTGATGTCCCCTCCTTAATTAGAGATGCTGTATGAATAAAAAACACACGAAAATCCTAGTTCACAATGAAACTAGTCAATCGTCTTTACGAAGACCCAGTCCAAGTTCTTCTAGTTTCGCTTTCACTTCTTCAAGAGATTTACGTCCAAGGTTACGAACTTTCATCATATCCTCTTCTGTCTTGTTAGCAAGCTCTTGAACAGTGTTAATACCCGCACGCTTCAAACAGTTGTAAGAACGAACAGAAAGATCAAGCTCTTCAATTGTCATTTCAAGCACTTTTTCTTTTTGGTCTTCTTCTTTCTCAACCATGATTTCAGCATGCTGAGCTTCGTCAGTTAACCCAACGAAAATATTCAGGTGTTCAGTTAAAATCTTAGAACCTAGAGCGATCGCTTCTTTCGGTCCTGTGCTTCCATCAGTCCATACATCTAGTGTTAATTTATCATAGTTTGTGATTTGCCCAACACGGGTGTTCTCCACTTGATAAGTCACACGAGATACAGGTGTATAGATTGAGTCGATCGGAATCACACCGATTGGCTGATCGTCTCTTTTGTTTGCATCAGCAGGATTATACCCGCGACCTCTTTGTGCAGTTAAGCGAACACGGAAGCTCGCATTCTTGCCAAGAGTTGCGATGTGAAGATCTGGATTTAAGATTTCAATATCGCTGTCGTGTGTAATATCAGCAGCTGTTACAGTACCTTCATCTTGTACATCAATTTCAAGCGTCTTCTCTTCTTCAGAGTAGATTTTGAGTGCAAGCTTTTTAATGTTTAAGATAATCGTTGTAACATCTTCAACCACGCCTTCGATCGTTGAGAATTCGTGTAAGACACCATCTATCTGGATCGATGTTACAGCTGCACCAGGAAGTGAGGATAAAAGGATACGACGAAGGGAGTTCCCTAAAGTGGTACCATATCCACGCTCAAGTGGCTCTACGACAAACTTGCCATACTTGGCATCGTCGCTGATTTCAACCGTTTCGATTTTTGGTTTTTCAATTTCGATCATCTAATAAAACCCTCCTTCAAAACGTCGAAACCTCGAATAGAATCATATGAGATTCCATCCGAAATTCCTCATTGTTTAGTCCCGTATGTGCTCAGGCAACGAGTCGTGTATTCGTCTCATAAATAACTGTATCATAACCCATTATTGACAGGGACACAAAATCTATACAAACAAATTACACGCGGCGACGTTTTGGTGGACGGCATCCGTTATGAGGAACTGGAGTTACGTCTCTAATTGCAGTAACTTCAAGACCAGCAGCTTGAAGCGCACGAATTGCAGCTTCACGACCAGAACCAGGACCTTTAACAGTTACTTCAAGTGTTTTAAGACCATGTTCGATAGAACCTTTAGCAGCAGTTTCAGCAGCCATTTGTGCAGCGAAAGGAGTAGATTTACGAGAACCTCTGAATCCTAATGCACCAGCACTTGACCAAGAAATTGCGTTTCCATGAACATCAGTAATCGTTACAATCGTGTTGTTGAAAGTGGAACGAATATGAGCAATTCCAGCTTCAATATTCTTTTTCACGCGACGTTTACGCGTATTTTGTTTACGAGCAGCAGCCATTCTTTAACTACCTCCTTTACTTATTTTTTCTTGTTAGCTACAGTACGACGCGGACCTTTACGAGTACGCGCGTTGTTTTTTGTGTTTTGTCCACGAACAGGAAGTCCTCTACGATGACGGATTCCGCGGTAGCTTCCGATTTCAATTAGACGCTTAATGTTAAGTGAAACTTCACGACGAAGGTCACCTTCTACTTTAAGTTTGTCAATGATATCACGGATTTTACCAAGTTCGTCTTCAGTTAGATCGCGAACGCGAGTGTCTTCAGAAACACCTGCTTCTTTAAGGACTTGTTGCGCAGTCGTACGACCAATTCCAAAAACATATGTTAAAGAAATGACAACACGCTTATCACGTGGAATATCTACACCAGCAATACGAGCCATGATTTGGGCACCTCCTTGTTATTAGCCTTGTTTTTGTTTATGTTTTGGGTTTTCACAGATCACCATTACTTTTCCTTTTCTGCGAATCACTTTACATTTTTCACAGATAGGTTTAACAGATGGTCTCACTTTCATGTGTTTCCAACCTCCTTCTTCCGGAGTTGCTTTATTTGTAACGGTACGTAATTCTACCACGAGTTAAGTCATATGGAGATAATTCTACCGTAACTTTGTCTCCAGGTAAAATGCGAATGAAGTGCATACGGATTTTTCCTGATACATGAGCCAAAACTGTATGACCATTCTCTAGTTCAACTTTGAACATTGCGTTTGGCAAAGTTTCTGCTACAGTACCTTCCACTTCAATTACATCGTCTTTCGCCATTCAAGTGTTCTCCCTTCTTCAAATCAGTAACTTGCTCTCTGACAAATGTACAAATGAGAATCTCTCAATTGTTCATCTATCACCCGACCTGTTTTGAATATACTGTTCTGAACTTCCGGAGATACGCAATCATAAAAGGTTATATGATTGATATTTTTTCTTAGGAGAATGAAATTTACGCTTTTCTCCGTCTGCGATTAGTACATGGCAGCCAACGAACATGCCGATGACACCTGTATACTGATCTTGTTCTTTCTTTGGACTATACAGACAACCTGCCCGATTTGGGCCTGAAAGGCTTCAGTGAAGACCTAAATCTTAGTCAGTATATCAAAACCTGTATCTGTAATCGCAATCGTATGCTCAAAGTGAGCACACTTTTTCCCATCAACCGTTACAACCGTCCAGTTATCAGCCAATGTTTTCACATATCGGCTGCCTGCGTTCACCATCGGTTCGATGGCCAACACCATCCCAGGTTTTAGCCGTGGGCCTTTGTTGGGCGGACCATAATGAGGAATTTGAGGGTCCTCATGAAGATCCTGTCCGACCCCATGTCCAACATATTCTCTAACAACTGAAAAATTCTCATTTTCAACATACGTTTGTATGGCATGGGAAATGTTCGACAGACGTTCGCCTGGCTTTGCTTCCTGTAAGCCTTTATATAGAGATTCCTCTGTGACTTCCAGTAGTTTGCGGTCTTCATCACTGATTACCCCAACTGGATAAGTCCAAGCAGAGTCACCATGATAGCCATTTAACTTTGCGCCAATATCGATACTAATGATGTCACCATCACGTAAAACCCGTTTACCAGGAATACCGTGAACGAGTTCTTCATTCACCGAAACGCAAATGCTCCCGCGAAAACCATTATACCCTTTAAAAGATGGGATTGCACCCTGCTTTGTAATAAAACGTTCGGCAATTTGATCCAATTCTTTTGTCGAAATACCTGGTTTTATGTGTTTCTTCAGCTCTTCATGAGTCAGTGCGACAATACGTCCAGCTTCTCTCATAATCTCAAGCTCGCGAGGAGTTTTACAGATAATCATTTATTTAATCCTCCAAGCAGGTCCTTGATATCTGCATATACATCGTTAATGTGCTTCGCACCATCAATGTTTGCAAGATATCCTTTTTCTGAATAGAAGTTCAGTAAAGGTTCAGTCTGCTTTAAGTTCACTTCAAGTCTAGTCGAAACGGTTTCTGCATTATCATCTGCACGTTGATAAAGCTCGCCTCCACACTTGTCACAAACATTTTCTTTCGCAGGTGGATTAAATACTAAATGATATGTTGCTCCGCAATTTTTGCAAATTCTTCGGCCAGTCAGACGCTCCATCAAAGCATCTTTATCGACTTTAATATTAATGACATAATCAATCGTTCTGCCAAGGTCCTTTAGAATTTCTTCTAAAGCTTCAGCCTGAGCGACTGTTCGCGGAAATCCGTCCAGAAGAAAACCTTGTTCACAATCATTTTTGCCAAGTCTTTCTCTAACAATACCGATTGTGACCTCATCAGGAACAAGCTCTCCTTTATCGATAAAGGATTTTGCTTCGAGCCCAAGTTGTGTCTCCTCTTTCATAGCAGCGCGGAACATATCTCCTGTTGAGATATGAGGGATCCCATAATCATCAACAATTCGTTCTGCCTGAGTGCCTTTACCAGCACCCGGAAGCCCCATTAAGACTAAGTTCATTTCGGATTTCCCCTTCCTTACTTAGAGAGGTTGGGCAGCTGCCCAGCCCTCTGTTTTATTTCATAAATCCACGGTAATTTCGTTTCACTAATTGGCTTTCAAGCTGTTTCATTGTTTCAAGTGCAACACCTACAACAATGAGAAGACTTGTGCCGCCAATTTGTGCAGCGGAAGGTAATCCAGCGAATTGAATGAAAAAGATAGGAAGTATTGAAATCACGGCTAAGAAAATGGCGCCCACAAACGTGAGTCGGTACAAAATGCTCGTAATTCTATCTTGAGTCATTTTCCCTGGACGAACTCCCGGGATATAGCCACCCTGCTTTTGCAGATTTTCAGCCATTTGTTCAGGATTGACTTGGACAAAGGCATAAAAATATGTGAAAGCAACAATCAGTGCTACATAAATCGTCATACCGATTGGCTTAGTATAGTCAAAGTTGTTGGTTATCCAAGTTGTCACATTATTGGTTCCGAAGAACGATGCGATCGTCTGCGGAGTAATAATGAAAGAAACGGCAAAGATGACTGGAATCACCCCTGCTGGATTCACTTTCAATGGAAGGTGCGTTGCTTGACTAGCAGACATTTGTGCACGACCAGTACCTTTTGAATATTGAATTGCAATCTTTCTCACTGCCATTTGAATGTAAATAACACCGATAACAATGACAAGAATGGCAATTACAATAAGGGCAATTTTAAGGATTTGCATGAACAGCTGTCCATCTCCACCTACAAATTGTTGAGCGTACACTTGTTTTAATGTTTGAGGGATACCAGCGATGATACCGGCAAAGATAATAATCGAAATACCGTTACCAACACCGTGAGCAGTAATCTGCTCGCCCAGCCACATTAAAAATGCTGTTCCCGCAGTGAGTACGACCGCAATTAAGAGATACGTTGATACACCAGGGTTTTCAATCAGCATGCCTCCTGCCATATTGTTGAATCCATATGACATTCCTAACGCCTGGATAAATCCTAGAACAATTGTAAAATACCTTGTGAATTGTGCTAATTTTCGGCGGCCAACCTCTCCTTGCTTTGACCACTCAGTAAACTTCGGAACAACATCCATCTGCAAGAGCTGAATGATGATCGAAGCAGTGATATACGGCATAATCCCCATTGCAAGAATGGAGAATTGGAAAAGTGCCCCGCCCCCAAACGTGTTGAGGATTCCGAAAACGCTCATTTGATCCTGTGCCTGGAGAACTTCGGCGTTCACATTAGGCACAGGGATGAAAGCACCTATACGAAAGACGACTAACATTAAAAGTGTGAATATAATCTTATTCCGTATATCTTTCACGCGCATAAAATTGGAGATTGTCTTAAACAAGTTAGATCACCTCGGCTGTACCGCCAGCAGCTTCAATCGCTTCTTTCGCAGAAGCAGAGAATTTATTGGCTTTTACAGTTAATTTTTTTTCTAATTTACCGTTGCCAAGAATTTTTACTCCTGCTTTTAACTTGCTTATTGCACCAGTCTCTAGAAGAAGTTCAGGAGTTACTTCCGTTCCTTCGTCAAAACTGTTTAATCTGTCTAAGTTGATTACCGCGTAATCTTTACGGTTGATGTTTGTAAAACCACGTTTTGGAAGGCGTTGGAATAAAGGCATCTGACCACCTTCGAAACCAGGGCGTACACCGCCGCCAGAACGAGCGTTTTGACCTTTATGACCTTTACCAGAAGTTTTACCGTTACCTGATCCAATACCACGACCAACACGGTTGCGTACTTTACGTGAACCTTCTGAAGGCTTCAATTCATGAAGTTTCATTTGGGCACCTCCTTATCGATTAAAAATGTTTTATTGTTCTTTAACAGAAACTAAATGAGACACCTTGTTAATCATGCCGCGGATCGCTGCATTGTCTTCATGTACGACTGTTTGGTTTGTTTTCTTAAGACCAAGAGTACGAACAGTGACACGCTGATCTTCAGGGCGACCGATAACACTGCGTTTGAGGGTAATTTCTAATTTATTTGCCATTATTGTTCCCTCCTTATCCTAACAGGTCTTCTACAGATTTTCCACGAAGCTTCGCTACATCTTCAGCACGTTTAAGCTCACTTAAACCTTGAAGTGTTGCGCGGATCATGTTGATCGGTGTATTAGAACCTAGAGATTTAGAAAGGATATCAGCTAGACCAGCAAGCTCAAGTACCGCACGCACTGGGCCTCCAGCGATAACTCCTGTACCTTCTGAAGCAGGCTTCAATAGAACGTTTCCTGCACCGAATCGACCGATGATTTCATGTGGAATTGTAGTTCCAACCATTGGTACTTCAATTAAATTCTTTTTCGCATCTTCAACAGCTTTGCGGATCGCTTCTGGTACTTCTTGTGCTTTACCAGTACCGAAACCTACATGACCGTTTTTGTCACCGACAACAACTAAAGCTGCAAAACGGAAACGACGTCCACCTTTAACAACTTTCGCTACGCGGTTAACCGTAACTAAGCGTTCTTCTAACTCTAATTTGCTTGGGTCAATACGACTCATTCGGATGTGTCCCTCCTTCTTTTATTAAAATTTAAGTCCAGCCTCACGAGCAGCTTCAGCTAGAGCTTTTACACGTCCATGATATAGGTATCCTCCGCGGTCAAATACCACGTTAGAGATTCCTTTTTCAACAGCACGTTTTGCAACAAGTTCGCCAACTTTCGTAGCAGCTGCAGTGTCAGAACTATTCTCGATCTTTAACTCTTTATCAAGAGTAGAAGCACTTACAAGTGTTACACCGTTAACATCATCAATTACTTGAGCGTAGATATTCTTGTTAGAACGGAAAACGTTAAGGCGAGGTCTTTCAGCAGTACCTGAAAGTTTCGCACGAACACGAGCATGTCTTTTAAGACGAGTAGCGTTTTTGCTAGTTTTCGTAATCATCCGAGTCACTCCTTTCTTCACTTTAAGCGATCTTACTTACCAGTTTTTCCTTCTTTACGGCGAACGAATTCACCTTCGTAACGAATTCCTTTACCTTTGTAAGGCTCTGGAGCACGGACAGCGCGGATGTTAGAAGCTAGAGCTCCTACACGCTCTTTATCGATACCTTTAACGATTACTTTCGTTTGAGATGGAACTTCTACTTCAACTCCAGCCTCAGGAACGATTTCAACTGGGTGAGAGTATCCAACGTTAAGAACAAGTTTGTTTCCAGATTTAGCTGCACGGTAACCGACACCGATAAGTTCTAAACCTCTTTCGAAACCTTTAGATACACCTTCAACCATGTTAGCAATCAAGCTACGTGTTGTACCATGTAATGCACGGTGTTCTTTATTTTCAGACGGACGGCTTACAGTTAAGACGTTGTCCTCAATTTTAATTTCCATATCAGGGTGAAATGCACGAGTTAGTTCACCTTTTGGTCCCTTTACTGTCACTGTGTTATCGTTGTTTGTCACAGTTACTCCTGAAGGGATCTCGATTAGTTTTTTACCTATACGAGACATACCAAGCACCTCCATTCATCTTAAACTTTTTTTACCATACGTAAGCAAGTACTTCTCCACCAGCTTGTTTAGCACGGGCTTCTTTGTCCGATAAAACACCTTGTGATGTTGAAATAATTGCGATTCCAAGTCCGTTAAGTACACGTGGTACTTCATTTGATTTCGCATATACGCGTAAACCAGGTTTACTGATTCTTTTAAGACCAGTGATAACACGTTCGTTGTTTTGGCCGTATTTAAGGAACAAACGGATAATTCCTTGTTTGCTGTCTTCGACGTACTCAACGTCACGGATAAAACCTTCACGCTTTAAGATTTCAGCAATTTCTCTTTTGATTTTTGAAGCCGGTACTTCTAGCTTCTCATGACGTACCATGTTCGCATTGCGAATACGAGTCAGCAAATCTGCAATCGGATCTGTCATAACCATTATTTAATAACCTCCTTCCCATTTATGGGGATTACCAGCTGGCTTTTTTAACGCCAGGAATTTGTCCTTTATATGCAAGTTCGCGGAAACAAATACGGCAAAGTTTAAACTTACGAATAACTGAATGTGGACGTCCACAACGTTCGCAGCGCGTATACTCTTGAACTTTAAACTTTTGTTTGCGTTGTTGTTTCGCAATCATAGACTTTTTAGCCACGATTTCGCCTCCCTTTCATTGATTATTTCTGGAACGGCATACCTACTTGAGTTAATAACTCACGTGCTTCTTCGTCCGTATTGGCAGTAGTAACGATAACGATATCCATACCGCGGACCTTTGTTACTTTATCGTAATCAATTTCTGGGAAGATTAACTGTTCTTTAATACCAAGCGTGTAGTTTCCACGACCGTCGAAAGATTTCTTAGAAATCCCGCGGAAGTCACGTACACGTGGTAAAGACACAGAAATAAGTTTATCAAGGAAATCATACATGCGCTCTCCGCGAAGTGTTACTTTCGCACCGATTGGCATTCCTTCACGTAGACGGAATCCAGCAATAGACTTCTTCGCACGAGTAACGACAGGTTTTTGACCAGCGATAAACGTTAATTCTTCAACAGCAGTATCGATTGCTTTAGCGTTTTGAACGGCGTCACCAACACCCATGTTGATCACGATTTTTTCGATTTTTGGCACTTGCATTACTGAAGTGTATTCAAACTTAGAAACTAATGCAGGTGTAATTTCTTTTACATACTTTTCTTTAAGGCGGTTCATGAGAAAGACCTCCCTTCCTTATTTACTATTTATCTAGAACTTGCCCAGATTTTTTCGCTACACGGACTTTCTTTCCGTCCTCAACTTTATACCCAACACGTGTCACTTCACCCGTTTTAGGATCAAGCGGCATTACGTTTGATACGTGGATCGGCGCTTCTTGTTCAGAAATCCCGCCTTGAGGGTTAGCTTGGGTTGGTTTAGAGTGTTTTTTCACAAGGTTAATACCTTCTACTAAAACACGTTCCTTTTTAGGGAAAGCAGCAAGGATGACACCTTGTTTACCTTTATCTTTACCAGAGATAACCACTACTTTATCGCCCTTTTTAACATGCATTTAATCGCACCTCCTTGAGTCGCGGATTGTATTCATTAAAGTACTTCTGGTGCTAGAGAAACAATTTTCATATAGTTGTTTTCACGAAGTTCACGTGCTACTGGTCCGAAGATACGAGTTCCACGTGGGCTCTTGTCGTCACGGATGATGACACAAGCATTTTCGTCGAAACTGATGTAAGATCCATCGTTTCTGCGAGCTCCGCTCTTAGTACGAACGATAACTGCTTTCACAACTTCACCTTTTTTGACAACGCCTCCAGGTGTTGCTTGTTTAACCGTACAAACAATGACATCACCGATGTTAGCCGTTTTACGTCCAGAGCCACCAAGAACTTTAATCGTTAGTACTTCGCGTGCGCCAGAGTTGTCAGCTACTTTTAAACGAGTCTCCTGTTGAATCATTAATGTTACCTCCTTTCGGAAAAAGAAATCCGAACTTTATTAGATAATAACGGCTTCTTCGACAACTTCAACTAGACGAAAGCGTTTAGTCGCAGATAAAGGACGAGTTTCCATGACCTTTACGATGTCTCCGATTTTTGCTTGGTTGTTTTCATCATGTGCTTTGAACTTTTTAGAGTATCTTACACGTTTGCCATAAAGTGAATGCTTTTTGTATGTTTCAACTACAACAGTGATGGTTTTATCCATTTTGTCAGAAACAACACGACCTTGATACACTTTACGTTGGTTACGTTCGCTCATGTTTGCGGGGCCTCCCCTCTAATTATTATTTATTAGCAGCGATTTCTCTTTGACGAATCACAGTTTTCATGCGTGCGATTGATTTACGCACTTCACGAATGCGAGCAGTATTTTCAAGCTGCCCAGTCGCTAATTGGAAACGAAGATTGAAAAGTTCTTCTTTAAGAGACTTTACTTTTTGTTCAATTTCAGCAGTGGTAAGGTCACGAATTTCATTAGCTTTCATTTGATTCACCACCAATTTCTTCACGTTTTACGAACTTCGTTTTAATTGGCAATTTGTGAGATGCAAGACGAAGAGCTTCACGAGCCACTTCTTCAGACACACCAGAAATTTCAAATAAAACTTTGCCCGGTTTTACTACAGCTACCCATCCTTCTGGAGCACCTTTACCGGAACCCATGCGGACCTCTAGAGGTTTAGCTGTGTATGGCTTAGAAGGGAAAATTTTAATCCAAACTTTACCGCCACGTTTCATGTAACGAGTCATAGCAATACGAGCAGCTTCGATTTGACGGTTTGTGATCCAAGAAGCTTCAAGAGCTTGGATACCGTACTCACCGAAATGTACTTCAGTACCGCCTTTTGCACGACCACGCATTTTTCCACGATGTTCTCTGCGATACTTCACGCGTTTTGGCAATAACATATTATTTTCCTCCTTCCGCAGTATTCTTCTTAGTTGGAAGGACTTCTCCACGATAGATCCATACTTTTACGCCAAGCTTACCATAAGTAGTATCAGCTTCAGCAGTAGCATAGTCGATGTCAGCACGAAGTGTGTGCAATGGAACAGTACCTTCACTGTAATATTCAGAACGAGCAATATCTGCACCGCCAAGACGACCAGAAACCATTGTTTTGATTCCTTGTGCTCCAGCACGCATTGTGCGTTGGATTGTTTGTTTTTGTGCACGACGGAATGAAATACGGTTTTCAAGTTGACGAGCGATGTTTTCAGCAACTAGCTGAGCATCAAGATCTGCTCTCTTGATTTCAAGAATGTTGATGTGTACACGTTTGCCAGTTAGGCTGTTAAGAGCTTTACGAAGTGCTTCAACTTCAGATCCGCCTTTACCAATTACCATACCTGGTTTAGCCGTGTGGATTGTGATATTTACGCGGTTTGCAGCACGTTCGATTTCTACTTTAGAAACAGACGCGTCAGACAAACGCTTGCTGATGAATTCACGGATTTTCAAGTCTTCATGTAAGAAGTCAGCGTAATCTTTTCCTGCGAACCATTTAGATTCCCAATCACGAATGACGCCAATACGAAGACCTACTGGATTTACCTTTTGACCCACGGATTATCCCTCCTTCTTTTCTGATACAACGATTGTAATGTGGCTAGTACGTTTGTTAATTGCGCTCGCACGACCCATAGCACGTGGACGGAATCTCTTAAGTGTTGGACCTTCGTCAACGAATGCTTGAGTAATCACTAGGCTGTTAGCGTCCAACTCGTAGTTGTGCTCAGCGTTTGCGATAGCAGATTTTAATACTTTTTCAATAATTGGTGAAGCAGCCTTAGGTGTAAGGTTTAAGATAGAAACTGCTTCTCCTACTTGCTTACCTCGGATCAGGTCCATTACTAGACGTGCTTTACGAGGAGCAATACGGACTGTTCTTGCGACAGCTTTAGCTTGCATTTAAAAGCCTCCTCTCATTAGCGTCTTGTTTTTTTATCGTCACTAGCATGACCTTTGTAAGTACGGCTTGGTGCGAATTCGCCCAATTTGTGACCTACCATATCTTCAGAAATGAAAACAGGTACATGTTTGCGTCCGTCATAGACAGCGATTGTGTGACCGATGAATTGTGGGAAAATTGTAGAACGACGAGACCAAGTTTTTACGACTTGCTTTTTGTCAGTTTCATTCAATTTCTCGACTTTAGCCATCAAATGATCATCAACAAATGGTCCTTTTTTTAAGCTGCGAGCCATTGTGGAACCTCCCTTCGTGATTGAACTACGGTCCTAAATGAACCGTAGACAACCCCGTTACTTGTTTTTACGACGACGTACAATGAATTTATCAGACTTGTTGGTTTTCTTACGAGTCTTGAATCCAAGAGTCGGTTTACCCCATGGAGACATTGGTGATTTACGTCCGATTGGAGCGCGTCCTTCACCACCACCGTGTGGGTGATCGTTAGGGTTCATTACAGAACCACGAACTGTTGGGCGTACGCCTTTCCAGCGAGAACGTCCAGCTTTACCGATGTTAATTAATTCGTGTTGCTCGTTTCCAACTTGACCGATAGTCGCACGGCAAGCAGAAAGAATCATGCGAACTTCTCCTGAGTTCAAACGTACAAGAACGTATTTACCTTCTTTACCTAGAACTTGAGCAGAAGTACCAGCAGAACGAACTAATTGTCCACCTTTACCTGGTTTTAATTCAATGTTATGCACAACTGTACCAACTGGGATGTTGATAAGTGGAAGAGCATTACCTGGTTTGATGTCAGCTTCTGGTCCAGAAGTAACTTCAGTACCAACTTGGATTCCTTTCGGAGCAAGAATGTAACGTTTCTCACCATCTGCATAGTTTACAAGAGCGATGTTCGCTGAACGGTTTGGATCATACTCGATTGTAGCAACGCGTCCAGGTATACCGTCTTTATCACGCTTAAAGTCGATGATACGGTATTGACGTTTGTGACCGCCACCTTGATGACGAACAGTCAATCTACCTTGGTTGTTACGTCCGCCTTTTTTGTGTAGCGGTGCAAGCAACGATTTTTCTGGTTTGTCAGTCGTGATTTCAGCAAAATCTGAAGTAGTCATGCCACGACGACCATTACTGGTTGGTTTATACTTTTTAATCGCCATTTTGAATTTCCCTCCTTCTTTTTAAGATTTACGCTTCAAAAATTTCGATTTCTTTGCTGTCAGCAGTTAATTTCACGATCGCTTTTCTGCGACGGCTAGTCATACCAGTGTAGCGTCCAACGCGTTTTGATTTTCCTTTGTAGTTTTGAACGTTGACTTTCTCAACTTTCACTCCAAAGATTTCTTCAACAGCGTCTTTCACTTCTGTTTTGTTAGCTCTGACATCAACTTCGAACGTGTACTTCTTCTCTGTCATTAGATCAGCAGAACGTTCAGTAATGATAGGGCGCTTTAGAACATCACGAGGATCTTTCATTATGCAAGTCCCTCCTCTACTTTTTCAACCGCTGCTTTAGTGATCAGAAGTTTGTCGTGGTTGACAACGTCAAGAACGTTGATACCGTTAGCTTCAACAACTGTTACTCCAGGGATGTTACGAGCAGATAAAGCAACTGTTTCGTTTGCATCCGCAGTGACGATCAACGCTTTCTTCTCAACAGATAATCCTTTAAGGATGCCTGCGAATTCTTTCGTTTTCACTGCATCAAGAGTCAGATCTTCAAGAACGATGATGTTGTTGTCGATTACTTTAGAAGACAATACTGACTTGATAGCCAAGCGGCGAACTTTTTTAGGTAATTTATAAGAATAGCTGCGTGGTGTTGGACCGAATACGATACCGCCTCCGCGCCATTGTGGTGAACGGATAGAACCTTGACGAGCACGACCTGTACCCTTCTGTCTCCAAGGCTTACGACCTCCGCCACGTACTTCAGAACGAGTTTTTACTTTGTGAGTTCCTTGACGTAAGGAAGCTCTTTGCATAAGAATAGCATCGAATACTACGCTTTCGTTTGGCTCAATTCCAAACACAGAAGCGTTTAATTCGATTTCACCGTTAGTAGAACCGTTTTGGTTAAATAATGCTACTTTTGGCATGACTTGTTTCCTCCTTTCCTAAGAGAGTTATTTAGATTTAACTGCACTCTTTACAGTTACTAGAGATTTTTTAGCTCCTGGTACGTTTCCTTTGATCAATAGAAGATTGCGTTCTGCATCAACTTTAACGATCTCAAGGTTTTGGACAGTGATTTGCTCTCCGCCCATACGACCTGGAAGAAGTTTACCTTTGAATACACGGTTTGGATCAACAGGTCCCATTGAACCAGGACGACGGTGGTAACGTGAACCGTGAGTCATTGGTCCGCGTGATTGTCCGTGGCGTTTGATAGCCCCTTGGAATCCTTTACCTTTTGATGTTCCTGTTACATCTACGATATCTCCATTTGCGAAAATATCAACTTTGACTTCCTGACCAACTTCATACGCATCTAACTCCGCACCGCGTAATTCTTTTACGAAGCGCTTAGGAGCAGTTTCCGCTTTAGCAACGTGGCCTTTCTCTGGTTTGTTAGAAAGCTTTTCACGTTTGTCATCAAAACCGATTTGGATTGCTTCATAGCCATCCGTGTCAACAGTCTTCTTTTGAAGAACAACGTTAGCAGCAGCCTCAACAACAGTTACAGGGATAAGATCACCGTTTTCTGCGAATACTTGCGTCATACCAATTTTTCTACCTAAGATTCCTTTGGTCATTAGTCACACCTCCTATAATATGTGTTTTCTATTTGAATTAAAGTTTGATTTCGATATCTACACCAGATGGTAAATCTAAACGCATAAGTGCATCAACTGTTTGTGGAGTTGGATTCACGATGTCGATTAGACGTTTGTGAGTACGCATCTCGAATTGCTCACGAGAATCTTTGTACTTATGCACCGCACGAAGGATTGTGTAAACTGATTTTTCAGTTGGAAGCGGAGTGTGACCAGATACACTAGCACCAGAACGCTTAGCCGTTTCAACAATCTTCTCAGCAGATTGATCAAGAATTCTATGATCATATGCTTTTAAACGAATACGAATTTTTTGTTTTGCCATTATTTTCCCTCCTTTTCGCCTACTTACGTTAGACAGTTCTCCGTGAGAAAAACCTGATCACCTCGCCATGGCAAAGCGGCCGGGTGTGTCAGCAACCTCTCACTTCATCGCAGTCAAAGACCAACATGCACTATTGTACCAAATTGGCCTGCGTGTTGCAATAATAAATCGGATAAATTTATGATTTGCACACTTTTCATATTATACAGGGATTCAGCCTATAAATCAAGCTTTCCCTGAAGATGATGTATAGCAGTCTTTCTGATGATACGTATAAATTCATCTGGCTCCTCGATGTGCGGGGAATGGGCAGAGTCTTTAAAGGTAAACCATTCTTTGATGGGTGCTTTTAATTGATCAACATATGGTTTTGATACAGCAGCTGGGGTAATCATGTCGTGATCGCCAATGAGAAAGTAGCACGGTATTAATATAGTAGAAACTCGGTATTGAATACTCTCATTCATGAGCTGATTCCATAGCTTGTCTTGACTAAACTTCTGCCCTTTCATGAACTTCCATTTATCTTTCAGCTGATATTGCTTACTAAAAAGAAACCCTTTTAGCATTTGAAAAACCGGCTTCCATCTATGCGTGAGACCTACGCTTGCAAACTCTTTATATAGAGAGAACAAGGCATGAGCTGATGTCCGTTTCCAAGGAGGCGGCGTCAGTAATCGCAGACACCCAGTAAACAGCCAATTACGATGGTATTTCTTCATAAGAAGGTCGTACGATACGATATCTTCCTTTAACACGTCTACTACCTGACTAATCCCGTAATAAGCATGATAAAGATCTGGACGCTTATGTACTGCTTGTATGGCAATTAATGATCCCCACGAGTATCCTGCGATATACAATTTTGAGTGACCTAGATATGATAGGAGCTTCTCAGTCAGTTCAATCGTGTCTTCTATAAATTGCTTAATGGTCATCGATGCATCGGGAAGATTCTCTTGATAGGAAAGTCCTGCGCCTCGCTGATCCCAATGGACAACTGTAAAGTCCTGATCAAGCTCCTCGTGAAAGGAATCAATATAACTGATTTGAGCTGAGCCGGGCCCGCCGTGTAAAAATAAGAGTATAGGCTTTGTTTCACTCGTCTCATCTTCTTTCATCATAATCCATTGGTCAATCCCGCCGATCAACCATTTTTTTAAATATGTCTTTGCCATTCCAGCGATCCTCTCGGTTCCATTTAGATTCTATAGCTTATAGTAGCCGTTCTGATCTGGAAAAGCAAAAAAAGAGACCCTTTTGCAAGGAGTCTCTTTTGTATGTTTAATTACTTAATGATAGTTGAAACGACACCAGAACCTACAGTACGTCCACCCTCACGGATAGAGAAACGAGTTCCTTCTTCGATAGCGATAGTAGAGATAAGTTCAACTTCCATCTCAGTGTTATCGCCAGGCATTACCATTTCAGTACCTTCTGGAAGATGTACGATACCAGTTACGTCAGTTGTACGGAAGTAGAACTGCGGACGGTAGTTAGCGAAGAATGGAGTATGACGTCCACCCTCTTCTTTAGAAAGCACATAAACTTCAGCTTTGAAACGGCTGTGTGGAGTGATTGTACCTGGTTTAGCAAGTACTTGACCACGTTGGATATCTTCACGAGATACACCACGAAGTAGTGCACCGATGTTGTCACCAGCTTCAGCATAGTCAAGAAGTTTACGGAACATTTCAACACCTGTAACAGTTGTTTTACCGTTCTCTTCTTGAAGACCGATGATTTCAACTTCGTCACCGACTTTAACTTGTCCACGCTCAACACGACCAGTAGCAACTGTTCCACGACCAGTGATTGAGAATACGTCCTCAACTGGCATCATGAATGGCTTCTCAGTGTCACGCTCTGGAGTTGGGATGTACTCATCAACCGCATCCATAAGTTCAAAGATTTTTGCTTCGTAATCAGCATCTCCTTCAAGAGCTTTAAGAGCAGAACCTTTGATAACTGGTACATCGTCACCAGGGAAGTCATAGTCAGAAAGAAGGTCACGAACTTCCATTTCAACAAGTTCAAGTAACTCTTCATCGTCAACCATGTCACATTTGTTAAGGAATACTACGATGTAAGGTACACCTACGTTACGAGAAAGTAGGATGTGCTCACGTGTTTGTGGCATTGGACCGTCAGCAGCAGATACTACTAAGATCGCGCCGTCCATTTGAGCAGCACCAGTGATCATGTTTTTAACATAGTCAGCGTGTCCTGGGCAGTCTACGTGTGCATAGTGACGAGTTTCAGTTTCATACTCAACGTGTGCAGTTGAGATTGTGATTCCACGCTCGCGCTCTTCTGGAGCACCATCGATTTGGTCATAAGCCATAGCTGTACCTTTACCAGATTTCTTATGAAGAACTGTTGAGATAGCAGCAGTTAGAGTTGTTTTACCATGGTCAACGTGTCCAATTGTACCAATGTTAGCATGCGATTTGGAACGGTCGAATTTTTCTTTAGCCATTCTAAAAATCCTCCTTAAAGGTTCATTGTATTTGGTATAGAGTGATAGAAAGTGAAGAGTTACCTCTCACTTTCTGATCTTCAATAGTAGTTATACTTTAGTTTAAAGGCAAAATCAATTATTCACCTTTATTTTTTTTGATGATTTCTTCACTGATGCTCTTAGGCACTTCTTCGTAGTGATCCATGTGCATAGTGAAAGTACCGCGTCCTTGTGTGTTAGAACGGAGTGCAGTTGCATATCCGAACATTTCAGAAAGTGGAACCATAGCGCGAACAACTTGAGCGTTACCGCGAGCTTCCATACCTTCTACACGTCCACGACGAGATGTGATATCACCCATGATGTCTCCCATGTATTCTTCAGGGATAACAACTTCCACTTTCATCATTGGCTCAAGTAGAACTGGGTTACATTTGCTGACAGCATTTTTCAATGCCATAGATGCAGCAATTTTGAACGCCATTTCGTTCGAGTCAACATCGTGGTAAGATCCATCAAATAATTTTGCTTTGATGTCGATTAATGGGAATCCAGCTAATACACCATTTTCAAGTGAGTCTTCAAGACCTGCTTGAATTGCTGGGATGTATTCACGTGGAACAACCCCACCGACGATTGCATTTTCAAATTCAAAGCCTGCGCCTTCTTCGTTTGGTTCGAATTCGATCCAAACGTGTCCGAACTGACCGCGTCCACCAGACTGACGTACGAATTTACCTTCAACTTTTGCACCAGAACGGAATGTTTCACGGTACGCAACTTGAGGAGCACCTACGTTAGCTTCAACCTTGAACTCACGCTTCATACGGTCAACAATGATATCAAGGTGAAGCTCACCCATACCAGAGATGATCGTTTGACCAGTTTCAGGGTTTGTTTGTGTACGGAATGTTGGATCCTCTTCAGCTAGTTTAGCTAAAGCGATACCCATTTTATCTTGGTCAGCCTTTGATTTAGGCTCGATAGCTACATCGATAACTGGCTCTGGGAATTCCATAGACTCAAGGATAACAAGATCTTTCTCGTCACAAAGAGTGTCACCAGTAGATGTATCTTTAAGACCTACAGCTGCTGCGATATCCCCTGCGTATACAGTAGAGATTTCTTCACGGCTGTTTGCGTGCATTTGAAGGATACGTCCAACACGTTCACGCTTGTTCTTAGAAGAGTTCTTCACGTATGAACCAGAATCAAGTGTTCCAGAGTATACGCGGAAGAAAGTTAGTTTCCCAACATAAGGGTCAGTCATAACTTTAAATGCAAGAGCTGCGAATGGTGCGTCATCAGTAGACTCACGAACAACCTCTTCATTTGAATCTGGCAGGATACCTTTGATTGCAGCAACATCAGTTGGTGCAGGAAGGTAGTCAAGCACAGCGTCAAGTACAAGCTGAACACCTTTGTTTTTGAAAGCAGATCCAACAAGAACTGGGTAGAATTCAACATTCAATGTTCCTTTACGGATTGCAGCTTTCAATTCAGGAATTGTGATTTCTTCACCCTCAAGGTATTTTTCCATAAGCTCTTCATCAAGCTCAGCGACAGCTTCAATTAGGCTGCTGCGAAGCTCTTCAGCTTTGTCTTTATACTCTGCAGGGATTTCTTGTGCATCAGAGCGAGTTCCAAGGTCATCTTCGTAGAAGTATGCTACGTTTTCTACAAGGTCGATGATTCCTTCGAATTGATCTTCAGCGCCGATCGGCAATTGAATTGCATGAGCGTTCGCTTGAAGACGATCTCTTAATGTGCTTACAGAGTAAAGGAAGTCCGCACCGGTTTTATCCATTTTGTTAACGAATACGATACGAGGTACTCCGTAAGTTGTTGCTTGGCGCCAAACTGTTTCAGTTTGTGGCTCTACACCTGATTGTGCATCAAGGACAGCAACCGCACCATCAAGTACACGTAAAGAACGTTCAACTTCAACAGTGAAGTCTACGTGTCCTGGTGTATCGATGATGTTTACACGGTAACCTTTCCATTGTGCTGTAGTAGCAGCAGAAGTGATTGTAATACCACGTTCTTGCTCCTGCTCCATCCAGTCCATTTGTGAAGCTCCTTCGTGAGTTTCACCAATTTTATGGATACGACCAGTGTAGTACAAGATACGCTCAGTCGTTGTCGTTTTACCGGCATCGATGTGAGCCATGATACCAATATTACGAGTTTTGTCTAAGGAGAACTCTCTTGCCATTGGGTAATTTCTCCTTCCTCATTAGGGAATAGTTTTTTTAGTTTGGTATAAATCCTACCAGCGGTAGTGAGCGAATGCTTTGTTCGCTTCTGCCATTTTGTGTGTGTCTTCACGTTTCTTAACAGCAGCACCAGTGTTGTTAGCTGCGTCAAGGATTTCGTTAGCAAGACGCTCTTCCATCGTTTTTTCTCCACGAAGACGAGCGTAGTTTACTAACCAGCGAAGACCTAAAGTAGTACGACGGTCTGGGCGAACTTCTACAGGAACTTGGTAGTTAGCTCCACCTACACGACGTGCTTTAACTTCAAGAACTGGCATGATGTTTTTCAAGGCTTGTTCGAAAACCTCCATCGCTTCATTACCAGTACGTTCTTTGATGATATCAAATGACTTGTAGAGAATAGTTTGTGACTTTCCTCTTTTACCGTCGATCATCATTTTGTTGATCAAACGAGATACAAGTTTAGAATTGTAAATTGGATCTGGCAATACGTCTCTTTTTGCTACAGGACCTTTACGTGGCATCTGAATAGCCTCCCTTCTCTTTTAAAAGGATTTCTATCTGTCTCTCATCTCAATATCATTGTCAGCTTCCTGACTCCACTGATCTGTTATCAACTTCTAAAAACCCTTATGTTTGTTTATATTATTTGCTTTGTTTAGGGCGTTTTGTTCCGTATTTAGAACGTCCTTGCATACGACCGTCAACTCCGGCAGTATCAAGCGCACCACGAACGATGTGGTAACGTACACCCGGTAAGTCTTTTACACGTCCGCCACGGATAAGTACTACACTGTGCTCTTGTAGGTTATGTCCGATACCAGGAATGTAAGCTGTTACCTCAATCAGGTTAGACAAACGTACACGAGCATATTTACGTAGTGCTGAGTTTGGTTTTTTCGGTGTCATTGTACCGACACGAGTACAAACCCCGCGCTTCTGTGGAGATGTTACGTTAGTGTGCTCTTTTTTGAAACTGTTGTATCCTTTGTTAAGTGCAGGACACTTTGAGTTTTCAACTTTACTCACGCGTCCTTTGCGTATTAGCTGATTAATTTGTAGCATGTTGTTATTCCTCCCTTCATTACTTTTTTATAACCACATACCCAGGTGTTCATCAAAAG
>NZ_LKCP01000043.1:0-11971 GCF_001518755.1 Bacillus sp. AM 13(2015)
CAGGAATGTAAGCTGTTACCTCAATCAGGTTAGACAAACGTACACGAGCATATTTACGTAGTGCTGAGTTTGGTTTTTTCGGTGTCATTGTACCGACACGAGTACAAACCCCGCGCTTCTGTGGAGATGTTACGTTAGTGTGCTCTTTTTTGAAACTGTTGTATCCTTTGTTAAGTGCAGGATACTTTGAGTTTTCAACTTTACTCACGCGTCCTTTGCGTATTAGCTGATTAATTGTAGGCATGTTGTTATTCCTCCCTTCATTACTTTTTTTATAACCCACATACCCAGGTGGTTCATCAAAAGGCAAAAAACAATGTTTTTGCATTTTAAGCATGCAAAAACAAAACAAGTACGCTATAACATAATGGCAACAGCTGCTGCCCCAACTTCAATTCCGCAGGCCTTGCCGAGCTTTTTCATGGAATCTACCACTAAAATGTCTACACCCTTCTCTTGCGCTAGTTTCAATACACTAGCAGTTAAAGCAGGATCAGCATCTTTCGCTACGACGACTTCCTTTACTGAATCTCGTTTCAGAGCTTTTACTGTTTGCTTCGTACCAATAATAATGGATTGAGCCTGTGATACTTTATCATAAGACATCGAATATCCTCCAAAGTAACAGGTTTTATTTTGAGCACCTTGGTTATATTATCATCATGGCAGAAGGATGTCAATATGATATGACAGATTATCTTGACATCCTTCACCATTTTTTGATGATTTTATAGGAATCTGAGAAAGATTACTCTACAGGAACCATGTCGTCAGACGGCTGCACTTGCGAAACCGGCTTAACTTTACGGTAGTTCGGCATTCCCGTTCCAGCAGGAACAAGTTTACCAATGATAACATTCTCTTTCAAGCCAAGCAGTTCATCACGTTTTCCTTTGATCGCTGCATCTGTTAGGACACGAGTCGTTTCTTGGAAGGATGCCGCAGACAAGAATGAGTCTGTTTCAAGCGAAGCTTTTGTAATACCAAGAAGAACTGGACGGCCTGTTGCAGGACGTTTGCCTTCGAATAGTACTTTTTTGTTTGCTTCAGTGAATTGATGTACATCAAGAAGTGTGCCTGGTAATACGTCTGTATCCCCTGCATCAGCGACACGCACTTTGCGAAGCATTTGGCGAACCATTACCTCTACGTGCTTATCTCCGATTTCTACCCCTTGCATACGGTATACTTTTTGTACTTCATGAAGCAGATATTCTTGAACAGCTGTCATGTCAGTCACTTTAAGAAGTTCTTTCGGATCGATTGAACCTTCTGTAAGCACTTGACCACGAGTGACTTTGTCACCTTCAACAACTTTTAGACGTGCATTGTAAGGAGCTGTGTAAGAGCGAGTTTCAACTTCGCCTTGAACCACAATTTCCTGCTGCTTGTCACGAACATCGTTAATTTCAGCAACGACACCATCAATTTCAGAAATTGTCGCTTGCCCTTTCGGATTACGCGCTTCAAACAGCTCTTGGATACGAGGTAGACCTTGAGTGATATCGTCTCCTGCTACCCCACCGGTGTGGAACGTACGCATTGTAAGCTGAGTTCCTGGCTCACCGATTGATTGTGCAGCGATGATTCCAACTGCTTCACCGACTTCAACGTCAGTACCAGTTGCAAGGTTACGGCCGTAGCATCGTTTACATACACCATGAGGCGTGTTACATGTAAATGCAGAACGGATCCATACTTCCTCAATTCCTGCTTCAACTACTTCAAGTGCTTTATCTTCATCAATTAGTTCGTTTTCGGCTACAATGACTTCGCCTGTTTCAGGATGAACAATTGGTTTTCTTGCAAAACGTCCGATTAGACGTTCTTCAAGCTTCTCAATAATTTCATTTCCTTCTTTAATGGACTTCGCCAAGATTCCACGGTCTGTACCGCAATCTGTTTCACGGATGATGACATCCTGTGCAACGTCAACGAGACGACGCGTGAGGTAACCTGAGTCAGCTGTTTTAAGGGCTGTATCGGCAAGACCTTTACGCGCACCGTGAGTGGAAATAAAGTATTCCAATACAGTTAATCCTTCACGGAAACTAGATTTAATCGGAAGTTCAATGATACGTCCAGCCGGGTTGGCCATCAGACCACGCATACCAGCCAGCTGAGTGAAGTTAGATGCGTTACCACGCGCTCCAGAGTCACTCATCATGTAGATTGGGTTGACTTCATCAAGGGACTTCATCAGTTTACCTTGGATGACATCTTTAGAAGAACTCCAGATTGAAATCACTCTCTCATAACGCTCTTCTTCAGTAATCAAACCACGTCTGAATTGCTTCATGACGTTATCTACTTTTGCTTGTGCTTCTTCAAGAATTTGCTGCTTATCATCTAATACGACGATATCAGACACACCAACCGTAATACCGGCTTTAGTAGAGTATCTGAAACCAAGATTTTTCATGCGGTCAAGCATTTTAGATGTCTCAGTGATATGGAATCTCTTAAAGATTTCTGCAATGATTTTACCTAAAATACCTTTTTTGAACGGCGCATTGATTTCTTGTTTCTCGATCGCAGCTTTTACATCCTCACCTTTTTCAAGGAAGAAACGATCAGGCGTTTTTTCTTCAATATTGCTCTTTGTCGGCTCATTCATGTATGGGAATGATTCCGGTAAGATTTCGTTAAAGATCAGTTTTCCAACTGTTGTAATCAACAATTTAGAACGCTGTTCATCAGTGAATGTCACATTCTTCAACGAGCTAGCTGCAACAGCTACACGTGTATGAAGATGCACATAACCATTTTGATAAGCAAGAAGGGCTTCGTCAGTATCTTTGAAGACCATACCTTCTCCGATAGCACCTTTGCGCTCAAGTGTAAGGTAGTAGTTACCAAGCACCATATCCTGAGATGGCGTAACAACTGGTTTTCCATCTTTCGGGTTCAAAATGTTTTGAGCAGCAAGCATTAAGATACGAGCTTCAGCTTGAGCTTCAGCAGATAATGGTACGTGAACCGCCATTTGGTCACCGTCAAAGTCAGCGTTGTAGGCTGTACATACAAGTGGATGCAGACGAATTGCGCGTCCTTCCACAAGTGTAGGTTCAAACGCTTGAATACCAAGTCTGTGAAGAGTCGGTGCGCGGTTTAGTAAGACTGGATGCTCACGAATAACTGATTCTAAAACATCCCATACTTCTGGCTGCACGCGCTCAATTTTACGCTTCGCACTCTTGATGTTGTGAGCTAATCCTTTTTCAACAAGCTCCTTCATCACGAATGGTTTGAATAATTCAAGAGCCATTTCTTTCGGAAGTCCACACTGATACATTTTCAAATGTGGTCCTACGACGATAACGGAACGTCCAGAATAGTCAACACGTTTACCAAGCAAGTTTTGACGGAAACGTCCTTGTTTCCCTTTCAGCATGTGAGAAAGAGATTTCAATGGTCTATTTCCTGGTCCTGTTACTGGTCGGCCTCTACGTCCATTATCAATCAATGCATCGACAGCTTCTTGAAGCATACGCTTCTCGTTCTGAACGATGATGCTTGGCGCGCCAAGATCTAATAAACGCTTCAGACGATTGTTACGGTTGATGACACGACGATAAAGGTCGTTCAAGTCAGAAGTAGCAAAACGTCCACCATCAAGCTGAACCATTGGACGTAATTCAGGCGGAATCACCGGAAGTACATCAAGAATCATCCAAGATGGTTTGTTTCCTGAGTTACGGAAGGCTTCTAATACTTCAAGGCGTTTGATCGCACGTGTACGACGCTGTCCTTGAGCAGTTTTCAGCTCTTCTTTCAGTGTATCTACTTCTTTTACAAGATCGATATCTTGAAGAAGTTTGTTGATTGCTTCTGCACCCATAGCTGCTTGGAATGTATTACCGTATTTATCTAAATAAGCACGGAATTCTTTCTCAGAAAGAAGTTGTTTCTTCTCAAGCGGTGTGTTGCCCGGATCTGTCACGACGTAAGAAGCGAAGTAGATCACTTCTTCTAACGCACGTGGTGACATATCAAGAACAAGACCCATACGGCTTGGGATACCTTTGAAATACCAAATGTGGGAAACTGGGGCAGCCAGTTCGATATGCCCCATTCTCTCACGACGGACTTTTGCCCGTGTTACTTCTACACCACAACGGTCACATACAACACCCTTATACCGAACGCGTTTATACTTCCCACAATGACATTCCCAGTCTTTTTGTGGTCCGAAGATACGTTCACAAAAGAGACCATCTTTTTCAGGTTTCAGTGTACGATAGTTAATCGTTTCAGGCTTTTTCACTTCACCAAAAGACCAAGAACGGATTTTATCAGGTGATGCGAGACCGATGTTCATATACTCAAAATTGTTCACATCTAGCAAGGGGCCTACCTCCCTTTTAATCTTCGGGTTATACCCTAGTCACTTGCTCTAATCGTTTCTGCTATTCTTTTGTGACTGCGTCACGTTCAAGATCGACAGGTGCGAGGTCTGCAGCATCTTCGTCATTAGATAACGCTAATCCGTCTGCTTTCTTCGTTTCCTCATCGTCTTCTAAATCTCTCATTTCTATCTCTTCTTCATCGCCAGATAGGATTTTCACATCCATACCTAAACTTTGAAGTTCTTTGATTAACACTTTGAATGATTCAGGGACACCTGGTTCAGGTACGTTATCCCCTTTGACGATGGCTTCGTATGTTTTCACACGACCCACAACGTCATCCGATTTAACTGTTAAGATCTCTTGAAGTGTATATGCTGCACCGTAAGCTTCAAGTGCCCATACTTCCATCTCTCCGAAACGCTGACCACCAAACTGTGCTTTACCGCCAAGTGGCTGCTGCGTAACAAGTGAGTATGGTCCAGTTGAACGAGCGTGAAGTTTATCGTCAACCATGTGAGCCAGTTTGATCATGTACATGATTCCGACAGATACACGGTTGTCGAATGGTTCACCAGTTCGACCGTCATAAAGGACTGTTTTCGCATCACGAGACATACCTGCTTCTTCAAGCGTTTCCCAAACATCTTCCTCGCGCGCACCATCAAATACTGGTGACGCAATGTGGATGCCAAGGTAACGTGCAGCCATACCCATATGAAGCTCAAGTACCTGACCGATGTTCATACGAGATGGTACCCCTAGAGGGTTCAACATGATATCGATCGGTGTTCCGTCTGGAAGATACGGCATATCTTCTTCTGGAAGGATTTTAGAGATAACCCCTTTGTTACCATGTCGTCCGGCCATTTTGTCACCTTCAGAAATCTTACGTTTCTGAACGATGTATACGCGGACTAACTGGTTTACACCTGGAGGTAATTCATCTCCATCTTCACGGTTAAAGACTTTTACATCGTGGATAATTCCGCCGCCGCCGTGTGGAACACGTAGAGACGTATCACGCACTTCACGAGCCTTTTCACCGAAGATTGCATGTAATAGACGTTCTTCAGCTGTTAGTTCAGTTACACCTTTAGGCGTTACTTTTCCTACAAGAAGGTCTCCGTCTTTTACTTCTGCACCAATACGGATGATTCCGCGCTCGTCAAGGTTGCGTAAAGCATCTTCCCCAACGTTTGGAATATCACGAGTGATTTCTTCTGGTCCAAGCTTTGTATCACGAGCTTCTGATTCATATTCTTCAATATGAATAGACGTGTAGACGTCATCTTTTACAAGGCGCTCACTCATGATGATCGCATCCTCGTAGTTGTAACCGTCCCAAGTCATGAAGCCGACCATGACGTTACGTCCTAGAGCCAATTCACCTTTTTCCATAGAAGGTCCGTCTGCAAGGATTTCTCCTTTAACGACTTCATCTCCAACACTTACGATAGGACGCTGGTTGTAGCAAGTCCCTTGGTTAGAGCGGACAAATTTCAGCAAGCTGTATTTGTCTAGGTTTCCTTTGACTTGTTGTCCGTCAACGTCTTCATAACGGCGAACCCAAATATTTTTTGCTTCTACGCGTTCTACAACACCTGGGTAACGGCAGATGACAGCAGCACCAGAGTCTTTACCTGATACGTACTCCATACCTGTACCAACAATCGGTGATTCTGGCTGCATCAAAGGCACAGCCTGACGCTGCATGTTCGCTCCCATTAGAGCACGATTAGAGTCATCGTTTTCTAAGAATGGGATACATGCTGTCGCTGCAGAAACAACCTGCTTTGGCGAAACGTCCATGTAGTCAACGCGGTTTCGAGGAACAACGGTGTTTTCCCCTCTGAAACGAGCAATGATATTATCATCAATAAACGAACCATCTTCACCTAATATAGCGTTCGCTTGTGCTACTACGTAGTTATCCTCTTCATCAGCAGTTAAGTAATCGATTCTCGGTGTCACTTTACCAGTTTCAGGATCAACCCGGCGGTAAGGTGTTTCGATAAATCCGAAGCGATTCACTTTTGCGAATGAAGATAGAGAGTTGATCAAACCAATGTTTGGACCCTCTGGTGTTTCAATCGGACACATACGTCCATAGTGAGAGTAGTGAACGTCACGAACTTCCATTCCTGCACGCTCACGTGTCAAACCACCCGGTCCAAGCGCTGACAGACGACGTTTGTGCGTCAATTCAGCAAGCGGGTTTGTTTGATCCATGAACTGAGATAGCTGAGAACTACCAAAGAACTCTTTGATAGAAGCGATCACAGGACGAATGTTGATCAGCTGCTGAGGTGTGATTGTGTTTGTGTCTTGAATTGACATTCTTTCACGAACAACACGCTCCATTCTGCTTAAACCAATACGGAATTGTTTTGCAGAAGTTCACCTACGGAACGCAGACGACGGTTACCAAGGTGGTCGATATCATCTGTGTCACCTACACCATGAAGAAGGTTGAAGAAGTAACTGATTGATGCAATGATGTCAGAAGGCGTGATGTTTTTCACAGCTTCCTCTACATATGCATTTCCAATCACGTTAATCACTTGCTCGCCTTCTTGATCAGACGGTGCATAAATCTTAATAGATTGAAGTTCTACTTCATCTTCTACTACGCCACCATTAGGATAAAGCTTTCTAAATCCGATGCCGTTTTCTAAGTATGGAAGAACTTTATCAAGAACTCTTCTGTCTAAAATTTGACCTTTTTCTGCTAGAATTTCACCTGTTTCAGGGTCAACTAACGTTTCAGCCAATTTTTGATTGAACAGTCTATTTTTAATATGAAGCTTCTTATTAATCTTGTAGCGTCCAACATTTGCTAGGTCATATCTCTTCGGATCGAAGAAGCGAGAGTCTAGCAAGCTTTTCGCATTTTCAACAGTTGGCGGCTCTCCAGGGCGGAGGCGCTCGTAGATTTCGAGAAGTGCTTTATCCGCATTCTCTGTATTGTCTTTTTCCAGCGTGTTGCGTAAGTATTCATTCTCGCCAATGAGGTCAAGAATCTCTTGATCAGAGCTGAAGCCGAGAGCACGCAAAAGAACCGTAACCGGCAACTTACGTGTGCGATCGATGCGTACATAGACTACATCCTTCGCATCAGTTTCGTATTCTAACCATGCGCCACGGTTTGGAATGACAGTCGCAGTAAAACCTTTTTTACCGTTTTTGTCTACTTTACCACTGAAATATACACTTGGAGAACGCACTAACTGAGAAACGATTACACGTTCCGCACCATTAATGATAAAAGTACCTGTGTCTGTCATGATTGGGAAATCACCCATGAACACGTCTTGGTCTTTTACTTCTCCAGTTTCTTTGTTAATTAAACGAACTTTTACTCTTAGTGGAGCAGAGTAAGTTACATCACGTTCTTTTGATTCTGCTACAGGATACTTAGGATCCCCTAGGCTGTAATCAATGAATTCAAGAGAAAGGTTACCAGTAAAATCCTCAATTGGGGATATATCTTGAAACATCTCTCTAAGACCCTCATCAAGAAACCACTGATAAGAAGAGGTTTGAATTTCAATGAGATTTGGTAATTCTAACACTTCGCTTATGCGTGCGTAGCTTCTGCGCTGGCGGTGTCGTCCATACTGAACTAGTTGACCTGTCAACTGATTCACCCCTCAAATCATGCGTATTATATGTGTAAAAAGTATTTCTGTCTTTCAAATGTCAGTAAAGAAATACTTTTACAAGACAAAAGAAAAAAGGGTTTCTAAAATAAGAAAACCACATCCAAAAACAAATACCGATTTTATTAGTTTTCCCAAGTATGCATAATTTATACAAAATAGTTGTTTTTTAAGCCTATCAAGCAAAATATACACATTGGCATTTTATAATGTTAACACAGCTAGGAAACTGCGTCAAACTTTTTTAGCTTTGATTATATAGTAGCCCTTTTTTTTCAATACAACCTCGACTTCTCCAAAGAGCTGCTCTAATTTTTCAATCGCAGATGGTCCACCTTGCTTTTTCTGAATAACCACCCACAACTCACCTTCCGGCAATAAATGATCAGCACTTTTTTCAAAGATCGCATGTACAACTTTCTTCCCTGCCCGTATTGGGGGATTGGTCAGTATAGAGGCAAAAGCAGCTGAGGAATGAACATTCGAGAACAAATCACTTTGATAGATGTGAACATTATCAATGCGATTATGTTTAGCGTTTTCCTTTGAAAGTTCGACTGCTCTTTCGTTCACATCAATCATATGAATGGTACGGCTAGTCATTTCGTTTGCTAACGATAAGCCGATCGGTCCATAACCGCAACCGACATCTAAGACATCGCCATCCAAGTCAGGTTCTTCGAAAGCTTCAATTAAAAGCCTTGAACCAAAGTCGACTTCTTTCTTAGAAAACACTCCACTGTCACTTGTAAAAGTAAAGGTACGGTTTCTCAAGGTGAAGTCCCATGTCTGTTTATTGCTTTTCACTGATGGCTTTTCCGTATAATAGTGGTCACTCATGGTGAATGGACCTCCTCTGGATTCAATCGTTTCAGGAGATTAGAAAAGAAAAAGCCCGCCAGTAAAAGCGAGCTTTCCCAAAAGATTAGGCGAAGATTACTTAACTTCTACAGAAGCGCCAACTTCTTCAAGCTTAGCTTTAAGTTCTTCAGCTTCTTCTTTAGCAATACCTTCTTTAAGTGGTTTTGGAGTGTTGTCAACAAGTTCTTTAGCTTCTTTCAAGCCAAGACCAGTGATTTCACGAACCACTTTGATAACTTTGATTTTTTGGTCTCCAGCACCAGCAAGCACTAGATCAAAATCAGTTTTTTCTTCAGCAGCAGCACCGCCACCAGCAGCTACAGCTACAGGAGCAGCAGCAGTTACGCCAAATTCTTCTTCGATTGCTTTTACTAAGTCGTTTAACTCAAGTACAGTTGCTTCTTTAACTGAAGCAATGATTTCTTCGATATTTAAAGCCATTTGTAATTCCTCCATTTTAAGTTTTTTTACGTAAACGTAAAGTACGCATTAAGCGCCTTGTTCTTCTTTTTGATCTGCAACTGCTTTAGTAGCAAGAGCAAGATTACGAACTGGAGCTTGAAGAACGCTAAGCAACATAGAAAGTAAGCCTTCGCGAGACGGAAGTTCCGCAAGAGCCTTCACTTCTTCTACAGTCGCTACGTTTCCTTCGATGACACCAGCTTTGATTTCTAAAGCTTCGTGGCTTTTCGCAAATTCGTTGATGATTTTCGCAGGTGCGATAACATCTTCGTTACTGAATGCGATAGCGTTTGGACCTGTTAAGAAATCGTTTAAACCCGTTAGTTCAACTTGTTCAACTGCACGGCGAGTCAAAGTGTTTTTGTAAACTTTGAATTCTACGCCAGCTTCACGAAGCTGTTTACGAAGTTCAGTCACTTCAGAAACTGAAAGACCGCGGTAATCTACAATGACAGTAGACATACTATCTTTAAATTTAGAAGTAATTTCATCAACGACAACTTTTTTAGTATCGATTGCATTGCTCATGGTTACACCTCCTGTACATTCTTTGTGTAACACTTATACCGATCAGGCCATCACGTTCCTAACGAACGGTTCTCCATATAAAAAGCCTCCATTAAGACATGGAGGCTGTATATACAAGCATACGTTAACGTAAGACTGTGACATATACACCTCGGCGGGTTAATTAAGCCATAAGGCCCCTGCTGTCTACGGTATAAATGGACATTATTCTATTTTACAACATTTTGATATTATCAAAATGGTTGTCATAAGTCAAGAATTATTTTGCAGAGAA
Source organism: Bacillus sp. AM 13(2015) (assembly GCF_001518755.1). Classification (NCBI taxonomy): domain Bacteria; kingdom Bacillati; phylum Bacillota; class Bacilli; order Caryophanales; family Bacillaceae; genus Bacillus; species Bacillus sp. AM 13(2015). The sequence goes on from NZ_LKCP01000043.1 coordinate 10,137, forward strand.
AGAAGATGGATCCACTTTCACGCCAGGGCCCATAGTAGATGTAACAGAAACGTTTTTCACGTATACACCTTTAGCCGCTGCAGGTTTTGCTTTAAGGATTGTGTCATAGATTGTTGCAAAGTTCTCAACAAGCTTTTCGTCCTCGAAAGAAACCTTTCCGATTGGCGCGTGGATGTTACCAGCTTTATCAACGCGGTATTCTACTTTACCAGCTTTGATTTCATTGATTGCTTTTTCAACTTCAAACGTTACAGTTCCTGTTTTAGGGTTTGGCATAAGACCTTTTGGTCCAAGTACACGACCGATCTTACCAACTTCACCCATCATGTCAGGTGTCGCAACGATTACATCGAATTCGAACCAACCTTGTTGGATTTTAGTGATGTAATCAGAATCTCCAACGTAGTCTGCTCCAGCAGCTTCTGCTTCTTTTGCTTTTTCGCCTTTAGCGAACACAAGAACGCGTTGAGTTTTACCAGTTCCGTTAGGAAGTACAACTGCACCGCGGATTTGTTGATCGTTTTTACGAGGGTCTACGCCCAAACGAAAAGCAACTTCTACAGTCGCATCAAATTTCGCTGTATTTGCTTTTTTTGTAAGAGAAACAGCTTCAGCTACATCATACGCTTTAGTACGTTCGATCAGCTTAGCAGCTTCTACATACTTTTTACCTTTTTTAGCCATTATAAAAATCCTCCTTATGTGGTTTTAGCGGAATAACCTCCCACGAATAAGGGTTGCGAACTTGTCAAAACCAAACTCGCAACCCAACAAGACAAAAAATTAATCTTCGATGACAATACCCATACTGCGTGCAGTACCTTCAACCATGCGCATAGCTGATTCAACGCTAGCAGCGTTTAAGTCAGGCATTTTTGTTTCCGCGATTTCGCGTACTTTATCACGCTTAACAGTTGCCACTTTATTACGGTTAGGTTCACCAGAACCAGACTCAATACCAGCTGCTTTTTTAAGTAAAACTGCAGCAGGTGGAGTTTTAGTAATAAATGTAAATGAACGGTCTTCAAAAACCGAAATTTCAACAGGAATGATAAGACCAGCTTGGTCAGCTGTACGAGCGTTAAACTCCTTACAGAATCCCATGATATTAACACCGGCTTGACCTAGTGCAGGTCCAACTGGTGGAGCTGGGTTAGCTTTTCCAGCAGGAATTTGCAATTTAACAACTTTAACTACTTTTTTAGCCACGAGACACACCTCCTTAAAGTCCGTGATGTGGTAATAGGGGAATCCCCCTCCCACTCAACAACTTCATTCTTTATATGAATGACGAAATAACTAGCTAGCGATCTTGAGTGAACTCAAGACGTACCTTTGCTATATTACCACTTCTATACACTCATTTCAAGCTCTTTTGAATTACAATTTATCGATCTGCGTGAACTCAAGTTCAACAGGTGTTTCTCTACCAAACATATTAACGAATACTTTGACTTTGCTTTTATCGTAATCAATTTCTTCAATAGAGCCAGTGAAGTTAGCAAACGGCCCATCGATAACCTTAACTGTTTCTTTGAGCTCAAAGTCGATTTCTGTTTTGCGTTCTTCAAGACCCATTCTCTTCAGAATGGTTTCAGCTTCGCCTGGCAGCAGCGCAGTTGGCTTTGAGCCTGACCCAGCTGATCCAACGAATCCAGTGACACCCGGTGTATTACGAACAACATACCAAGAGTCGTCAGTCATCACGATTTCCACTAGGACATAGCCAGGGAATACTTTCTTTTTGACGACTTTTTTCTTACCATTTTTAATATCCGTTTCTTCTTCTTCTGGTACGACGACGCGGAAGATTTTATCCTGCATGCCCATTGATT
>NZ_LKCP01000044.1:0-8047 GCF_001518755.1 Bacillus sp. AM 13(2015)
AAAAGGAAAGAAGCAACCCATTTACAAAGGACCCAGCGACAGCACCTCTTACCCCTCCTGTTGCATTGCCATACACTCCTGCTGTAGCACCGCAAAAAAAGTGCGGGACAAGACCAGGGACAATGACAGTTAAACCAAACAAAGGTAAAAGAAAAATGGATACGATGCCTCCTGCAAAGCTGCATAAAAAACCAATAATGACCGCATTTGGCGCAAATGGAAAAACGGTTGGCGCATCAAGTGCCGGCTTTGCTCCCTTCACGAATCGATCGGCAATCCCCTTGAAAGCAGGCACGATCTCGCCAATGGCCATCCGTACCCCTGCTAAAATAATGTACACACCAGCAGCAAACGTAATCGCCTGAATGAGAATGAAGACAGCGAAGTTCGTGCCCCCGCTAATTTGTTCTATAAAAGGAATTCCTGCAAACGGTGCAATCGCAAAGAACAGCAAAGCCATCGTAATCGAAATGGCAACAGATGTATCTCTTAGAAAACCGAGTGATTTAGGCACTTGAATGGTTTCCGTTGATTTTTCTGGAGAACCAACCCATTTGCCGATCATTCCCGCAGTAAAATAACCGAAAGTACTGAAGTGTCCGAGCGCGAGATCATTGCTTCCGGTGACTTTCCTCGTAAACGGCTGAAGGATTGCGGGTGCAATGACCATAGCTGCCCCTAATATCATTGAACCAGTTGAGATGAGCAGCCACCCGTGCATGCCGGCTGTTGAGAGAACGACGGCGAGCATAGCCGCCATATACAACGTATGATGCCCAGTCAAAAAGACGTATTTAAAGGGTGTGAATCTTGCAAGTAACAAATTGACCAGCATGCCAAAAATCATAATGAGTGCTGTCTGTGTACCGAATTCTTTTTGAGCAATGGCGGCCATAGCATCTGTATTTGGCACAACCCCTTGAATGTGAAAGGCTGCTTCAAACATCTTTCGAAAAACCCCGAGTGAATCCGAAACCACTGTAGCGCCCGCCCCTAATATTAAAAAGCCCATGGTTGTTTTCAAGGTGCCTGACACAGTATCTGCGGCTGATTTTTTCTGCAAAAGTAAACCGGCTAGAGCAAATAAACCGATAAGAATGGCAGGTGTGCCCAATATATCGTTCATGATCAGTTCTATCATGATGTGAATCCCCCTTTTTCATGACTTAAATGTGTTGACGAAGGACGTCCTTAATGGCTTTCTGGTCTAACAAATTATTTAAGCCAGCCACATTTCTTGTGCCGTCATTCAGCTGGTCAATAATATCAGCTGCGCCGATATAAAGATCTGCTTGTTCATTTTTACTTGTACTGAGATCGGTATGATCCACTTCAGCTTTAAGACCTAATTCTTCTAATGCTTTTTTGACATTCATTTCTACAATAAAGCTGCTCCCTAACCCGTTTCCACATACAACAAGAATTTTTTTCATTCTCTTTTTCCCCCTTTATACTTGTGAAAATTGATCAATTAATTCTTGAACCGATGCTAAATCTTCTGCTTCAATCAATTGTTTCGTCCGTTTCTCTTCACTTAACAGCATGGTCAGCTGTTTGAGTGCTTTCAAGTGGCTCATGCTGTCAATAGCGGCTAACACAATGACGAGCCGCACCTGCTTTTTGCCATCCTTTGAAAACGAAATGGGCTGTTTGAATGACATGAGTGTCATGCTCAATTTGTTCACGCCATCCTCGGGCCTTGCATGTGGAATGGCCACTTGTGGTGCAATCACAATATAAGGACCATTTTGATGAACAGACTGAATCATGGCTTCTACATAACTTGTTTCAATGGCATTTTGGTCAAGTAAAGGCTGCGCCGCTTTAGTAATCGCCTCTTGCCATGTGTCTGCTGTTTGGTGGAGCTTAATGGTTTGTTCTGTTAATAAATCGTTTAACACTGGGTTCCACCCTTTCTGATAGGATACATATGTGGGATGAAGCAGCTCCTGAATGTCATGCAGCAGTGCTTGTTTGTTTTGTACGATGGTATGCTGCTGAATGATGTTGAATAAAGCGTTTACATACTGCTCGTCAACCATCGTTTCTAAGCCTTTCCCGTATTGAAGTAATGTTTTTTTCTCATAGGCAGTTAAAATAGGATGAACGAGATGAACTGGTTTTCCTTTAAACGAAATAGGTGTTGTGGACACAACGAAATCTGCATCAACGGCTGCTAATTCTTCATATGCACGCTTTGATAACAGCCCTCGTACTTCGATGTAGCCGATTAATTCGAGGAGCTGAGTTTTCAGCATGTAACTTGTGCCGATTCCTTCTCCGCAGACAATGTATACAGAACGCTTAACAATGGATGAAATTCCTTCCCTTCTCATCCAGCTGCCAAAATGCATGGCGAGATATGCAACTTCATGGTCACTCAACTTTGAACAGGCCGCCTTTTCTAAATGGCAGGCAACTTTTTGAGTGATTTCAAATACTTCTGGCTGTGCTTTTTTTATAGACTCCGTCAGTTCGTTGATTATACCAATGTGATAGATGAGCCTGTAATAAGCTGGAATTAAATGCATGGTTAAGTTTTGCTCCAATGCTTTTGGTTCTTGAAAGGAAATACAAGCATATCGCTGAAAGTCAAATATCATTTGTCTGGCGATGGTGCGAATGAGATGTTCTTCTGGTTTTTTAATTGATGGAAGTTTTTGCTTTTTTGCACTGAGCCATAGGGTGCTAAGAAAATAGATCTCATCATCATGAACAATGAGACTGGCCTCTTTTTGAATCTTCGCCATGAAACGAATAGCCGCCAAGCATTCCTCTGTTTCCTGCAATGTTCGCTTTTCTTCGTTTGAAATGTGTACAGCATGCCCTAGCTTCATCCGCTTGAAGTAGAAAAAGAGATCCAAAGAGAGCTGATCCAGCATCTCATCTGCAAATTCAAGCTTAAGTTCTTGTTCTGACTGCTGGAGGAGATGGTGTACCCGTTTGGACGAAATAGGTCCCTTTAACCAAAATGACGGAAACGTTTTTTCGTTTTTTATCATTGTGCGAATGAAATGTATATAAGGTTTGAGTGCCAATCGAATGGCCCTTTCGTCTCCTGAAATCACATAGCCGCTTGCTGCCTGATAGCGGAGTGTGATCTCCTGCTTTGAAAGCGCCTCTTTTAGCTGTTTCATATCCTCGAGCAATGTATTTCGGCTCACCTTTGTCATCTTCATGAAATCATCAATTCTTAGGCAATGCTCGCTGCATGCTATGGATAAAAGCAAGATAGCCCTTCGTTCCTTTTTACATGGTTCATAATCGTGACCAACAAGAATGGTGTCAGCTTTTTGAATAATGATTTCTTTTTCCAGAGGATTTAAATAATAGCCAAGTTGACCTTTTCGCTGCACACCGCTAAGCTGATGAGTTTCCAGCCAGCTGTTCATTCGTTTGATTTCAGCGTAAACGGTTCGAGTCGAGACTTTCATCCGATTCTGTAAATCTTCTATTGATAGATAAGATGTCGTGTGAAGCAGCATAGATAGTAAAGTCGTGCCCCTTTTGGTTAAGTACAGTTGGAATTCCTCCTTTCTTCTCTTTGCTTATAAGTCTAATCAACTCACATGCATCAAAGAAGTCCAAATGTCTTCAGCACGTGCTGTGCAGCGATTGTGTGTTCTTTTCATAAGAAAAACACACAATTTGAGTGTGCTTTCAGGCAAAGAGTCCTTTGTCTTTTTTTAAGTGTTTGAGGACCAATAAACACAAAAAACCTTGAATGATATAAAGCCAGTCAAGGTTTTTTCACTTCTTATCATCTTTTATTTTTCCTATACGTGACGTTTAAAATTATTTTTTGTTTAAACTAAATCCGAAATCCAAATCGTTTTCAAATGAAATACAAATACACCAATCACCTTTTAATGATATAAAGTAGTGGTGCTGTGGGATATCTAAAAAATAGACTAATAGCTCTTCTAAATGTTTTAATTCAAACTGATACCCAAACTCTGTAAGGTTATCCCCTATGTAAATCACTTGTAAGTGATTAGCTAAATATTTGTCTTTTAATTCAGTTATAAATAGAAGAGCATCAGGAAGTAACGATTCATTATTTGAGCTCTTACTATAATGTTTATTTGTTTGTAACCAATCTATTTTTGAACCAGCAAAATCAAATTTTTGTTCTATTAAATCTAAATAAATTTCGGGATTTTTATGTACTTTGACACTTTTAAGAAGGTCTTTTAATTCCAAATCCTTTATTAGTTCTTCATCATAAGAAATCAATAAAATTAACCCCTTTATCTAAAATGTATTTAACTGCCTTCTTGTCAAAATTCATAGGAATCGCTGTTCCATCATTTGTCGCATTCATCATTTCGGCTTACAATGCCATTGTAGTTTGCTGCTCTGTCTCTAACAAAGAATATTCACCTTTTAAATTTTGATCGAGTTTTATTAAATCTTTAACCGTTTTCTTCCGCAGCTGAGATCTACAGAAGATGGAAGTAAGATTGGTGGTTCATTGAGATTTGATTCGAAATACGACTCAGCTTCATGTATCTAATATGAGGTCTAACCAGCATTGATTATGGACAATATAGGAGTAGTCTCTCTTGTAAACTTTCCAAGATTTCTACAGGCATTTCCCGGACCTTGATATCATCGCCTAGGAAAAATAGCCAATTTGTTATTTCGGTTATTTCTTCTGAATGATTAACATTGATAAAAGTTTTTAAAATGGCTGTAGTTTGGTAAGGATTCGTATAAGAAATTGACATTTTGAAAGGATGGTATTTTTTGAACTGTGCAATTGCCTTTGGACCAAGTTCAAGGACAAGGTTGATTACTTCCTCCTGCTTACTTAGTTTTTCTAAAATCTTTTTCCTGCTTAATCTATTTTTTGTAGAGCATGGTTTTACATCTGTGAGATTGTCGACAGGCAGAATCCGTTTCTTCTCTTCCTTTACATCAAAGCATTCAATCAACCACAGGCTTTTTTCACGATAAAGGTTCAAAAGGTAAATAGGATAGGACTTGATCACTTTCTCCTCTCTCATGGTAATCAGTAAATATCGATCCAAAATAAGCAATTGGATTAATTTTTCTAACATGGGGTGAGGGAGATCGGACAAATCAAGCAGATCAGGATTATTCGGGTTGGCCCCTTCAAATAGCATGAGGCGATTTAACAGAACAAGGTCATCTTGCTGGGTTTCAGAGATGAGTCCTAGTAATTTTTCAGCTAAAGACTGGCGACTCTTTAAATAAGGGAGTTGTTGGTTTCTCGTGGCCATAAAGGCAATAAAAAGAGCTTTAATCTCATTATCGGTAAAACGGACAGTTGGCAGGACAGAATTGTTCATTACAAAATATCCTCCGTCCCTTCCTACTTCTGCGACAAGTGGCATCCCCATAGCTTCAATTTCTCTGATGTCTCTAATTGCTGTCGAACGAGAGATATGAAATTCTCTCATGATTTCAGTAATTGTAAAGTTGGAGCGGTTGTTAATATACCGCATGATGGTATTAATCCGTTCAACTTTTTTCATCTGGTCCTCCTAAACAGTATCATTTTTTGACATGGTTTAAGCCTATTATATATTTATCAAGTGAAAAAAACATTTGATCAATTCACCAAAAGGAAGTGTTGAATATGGCAGAGTATATACTAGAAGAAAAAGACAGCTTTCACGTGTTAGGTATTGGAACTGAACTTAAGAGTCATTACACAGACTATGCGGGCATAACGAAGGAAAAAGCAGACTTTTGGCAAGCAGTCAACCAAGAAGGTAAGCTTGACAGCTTAAAAGCCATTGCCACAAATGACTATATTTTTATCGTAAACGAATCGGTAAATAACAAGCTGATGCATTATGTAGGGGTTATGACAGAGGAATCGTTACCAGAAGCGGACAGAGTAATTCAATTTCCTAAAGGGGAATATCTAATCGTTAAAGGGGAAGCTAAAACCGCTGATGAATTGCATCAAACGCTTACTGGTATTGCATTTGGTCAAGTCTTGCCTGAAGCAAAGAATTTTGCCTATGTTGGTGGACCAAATGCAGTGGTAGAAATGGGACAGCGAAACGACTTATTACTTGGTGAGATGTGGATTCCTGTTGTACGGAAATAACAAGGATATGGAGGGATAGAAATGGCTTATATCGTTGATTTTAAACATGTGTCTACGATTGGTTTAGAGTCTTCACCTGTAGCAGAAGCACTTGCTGGCTTACGAGCGAATGAGGCTCGTTACTTTATGAACAAATATAAGCATGAATTTACAGTATTACCTGCCAGCGATAGTCAGGAGACCCTTGATTATGTAAACCGAGTGTTAAAAGAAGAACGTGAACTAGAGTTTGCAGCCAAACCTTTAGAAACGGCAAGTTTTCAAGTGGAAAATATCAAATGGACCTACGTCTTTTATGAGGATGGTCTTTCAATTAACGTCCTGTATACAGTGGATGACCCGAAAAAACGTGCTGTTGGTTTTAAGCTTTCTGAAGGGATGGAAGTACCAAAGGAATTAGAAGGAAAATTTAAATTTGCTAGGCAGAAGTCTAAACTAGCTGGAACGATTCGTGGGTCATTCTTTAAAATCAAAGGGGAATATTGAGTTGAGAAACCCTTTCTTCACTCGAATTTGTGAAACTAATTGAACAAATAAATTAAAATAATTTCCACCTTCTAAACAGAGCAGCATTCTCTATGCATTATTAGAGGATGTTTTTCTGTTTATTGTACCAACCTTATTTTCTTATGAAGAAGTTCGCCGTCAAAGCGATTAGTCTGCTATTTCACTGTTTAACATCTATACTTTTTTCAGATCTATATTCAAAGAAAATGAGGTGAAGTATCCCTCATTAAAAAACACTCACCATAAAAGCTGTGAGTGCCTAGTTTTGCTTGTCTCTATCATACGATGACCCACTCAGGAAAAAAGATCCCCATTTTATCGGTATGAAGGCCAATAAACACAAAAACCTTGAAAGGCATATAGCCAGTCAAGGTATGATAACAATAACATTATATTTAGAAGTATCAACTACTTCACCTACTGATTTATCTGAGAGAATATCATATTTGTTTTATATTTCTTTCTAATACAATAAGGCTATTTTAAAGTAACTCCACTCCAACTTGTTTATAAAATTTAACTTTTAGCCTCTCTTCTTCGCCCACGTTCATTACCATAGCTTTGTCATCTTTTTTTATACTTGTTACATTATTAAAATCACCTGTAAATACTATAGAATCATTAAATGTAATACTTAGACTACTCGTTTGCTTATATACATCTAAAGTTAAAATCACCTTGAAATTTTGGTCATCTTTGTAAGTATAAATTAATTCTCCATCATCTATATTGCCTGTTATACTCACCGGCTCACTTTGAAAAAGTTCTAATAGATCATATTCATCATACTTGATAAACATTCGTATTCATCCTTTTATTAATTATTTTGGTATAACTGTGATAACATCGCCTGCTTCATTTATAATTACTTTGACATCCCGAGTTTCATGAACAAACGTTCCACTTCTATTACCAGGTATTTTTTTGTATTCATTATAGCGTCTTCAATAACTGAAGGTGGAATATTTCTTGGATCAACATATTTTTTGATGAAATCACTAAATTCTTTTGTTTGTGGTTTAAATCCTAATTCTTCAGCTTTTTTAATTGCTCTACTTGTTAAAGTAGCTTTTACTTCAGGAGTATCAGGTGCCATTCTTTCCAAAGCATGGTGAGAATACATTCTTCCATTTATTTTCCCTCCGCCTTTTGACATATTCCAACCAATTTCACCCGTACCCTTAACCCCCATTTTACCATGAAACCCTTTCGCTCCAAACGGCAAAAGCATTCCAAGCGCCGCATTCATACTCGCTTCCTGCTGTTCTTTCGAGACCTTATTTCCAAACATATCGCGGCCTGTGATTGCTTCGCTGAAGCCGTTGGTCGCGGTGAGACCATATAAACCTTTTTGAGATGTTTTCAGGGCGTCAAAGGATTTTTGTGATGTCTTGTAGATGTCGACTGCTCTGACTGCGGCTGATGTGGCTTGGGTGTTTTATAGACAGCCTTTCC
>NZ_LKCP01000045.1:0-14143 GCF_001518755.1 Bacillus sp. AM 13(2015)
CTTTTTCCTACACTGCTACGGATCGTGATATCCCCCGCCGTGCTTGACGATAATATCCTTTGCAATAGCCATCCCAAGACCAGAGCCTGCATGCGAAACTCCCTGTATTCGTCCCCCTCTGTAATAGCGGTCAAACACTTTTTCCAGCTCTGCCTCTTCTATTCCTCTGCCGTTGTCTTGAATCGTAATATGGGTTCTTTCTTTTTGTTCAAGCTGTACAATAATCGTCACATCAGGATCATTGTGAACGAGGGCATTTAAAATCAGATTGGTGACCGCTCTTCGAATGAGGATTTTATCAATATTCAGCATGAGCTTGTCTTCATTCGTTTGAAGCTCAATCGTCTGATCGGCATATCTTGAATCGTTTAAAATATCAATTAACGTTTCCCGCAACAGTGACACAATGTTGACCAGCTCTTTATTTAGCATGACGCCGTTATTTTTCAGCCTTGTTGTTAAATTCAGATCCTCCATGACATCTTTGATATACAATGATTTATTCTCAATGATGCCCGCGTAATGTCTAATGTCCTGGTTTGAAAGAGGATACTTTGGGTCTTTCATGATTTCTGCATAGCCTTGAATAGAAGCTAGCGGCGTTTTAATATCATGAGAAATATGGCTGATCCATTCTTCCCGCATTTGCTCTAGTTTGTCTTTTTCTTTTTTGCTTGAAGCGAGCTGCTCTGATAAGTGATTGACATTATAGAAGACATCTTTATAAATTCCTTTAGCAGGCAGATTTGTCGTGTAATCGCCGTTTGCCAGCCGCTGGATGCTATGAATGGCACGGGCGAGCGGTTTTGTGAGCTGCCGGCTGAATAAGTAACCAATGAGTAACGCTATGATGGCATCTATTGATAATAAAATCATCGTCCCGATATTGAATCTTGTTACTAAGTCCTTCGTGTCAAACGAGAATAGGTACTTTCCGATGGAAGGGTCTTTAAATCCGATAAAGTAGCTGTATTCTTTGCCCTTTACTTTTTTTCCGCCAGCATAAATGGTCGATAATAATTGCTTATCTTTATATTTATGTAAGTTCACGATTTCTATCGGTGTATATTTGTTCTTTAATCCTTTAGGTGCCTGCGCATGATACACATCTTGGCCATTTTCGTCTAAAATTTGAATCCATGCATTCTGTTGTTTTAAGGCTTTCTGCCCTTCTTTGTTTACGGTAATTCCTTGATCAGAAAAAGAGACGTATTGTTCAAATGATCTTGTGAAGGTTTCGGGCGTATTTTCCTCGTTATGCTGGCTGTTTGCCTGAAGTACGAGCCAAATCATAAATCCGAATAAGTTGATAAAGACCGTGATAATGGTCACGATAATGACAGAGACCATATACCTGCCTGTTAATCGCCATTTCATCTTTACGCATCCTTTACAACAAATTTATAACCAAGCCCTTTGACGGTGACGAGAAACTTTGGTGTTGACGGGGAATCCTCTATTTTTTCCCGAAGTCTTCGGATGTGAACCATCACCGTATTGTCAGAACCGAAGAAGTCTTCCCCCCAAACGGTTTGATAAAGCGTTTCTTTACTGATGACGCGGTTCGGATGCTGCAAGAAGTAGGTCATCAGCAGAAGCTCTTTCGGCGTGAGCTCAATGACCGCTCCATTTTTAGTCAGTTCTGCTTGCTGCTCGTTTAACTCAAACGGCCCTTTTTTGATCACTGGATCGGCTTGAGTTGACTGCAAGTATGAGAGCCGTCTCAGCTGCGCTTTCACCCGGTAGGCGACTTCCTTTGGACTGAATGGTTTTGTAATGTAGTCATCCCCGCCGATGGCAAGTCCTACAATTTTATCGGATTCTTCTCCCTTTGCTGATAAAAAGATAATCGGAACATGGGAGGTCTCTCTGATTTGTCTGCAAATATCATAGCCTTCACCGTCTGGTAGCATAATATCAAGTATGACAAGATCGGGTTGTTCTTGATGAAATTTTGCAAGCCCATCACGGGCAGTTGAAGCCGTTATGACGCGATCAATGCCTTCTCTTGTTAATACAGTGTTAATTAATTCCAAGATTTCTTTTTCGTCATCGATCATTAATACTTTGCTTTGAAGCTTTGACATACATTGATCACTCTCCTGAAGTCATTGCCATTATTATACCCAATGTAAGGACATAGTGAAAAAATCAACTTCCTATTTGCATAAAAAAAGCCAATTTTCTTTTGAAATGAGAAAATTGGCTTTTGGTGGTTCAATTCATTCTAGCGTTTGACCACAAATGTTGTCACACTTTGAGCCGGGAGATGAGCCCAAAATTGATTACCTGATATATTTAAGTCTGTACCAGGCTGAAGGTTGCTGTTGCTGCTTGTGATCCATCTGGACGCTTGTGAAGCAGTTCCGTTTTGCATCACAAAGTGCTGATTGACTCCTGTATTGTTTTTGTTAATCGCGACAATGACGACCTGATTGTTTCCTTTATAGGCTGATACGAAAACATTCGGTTCAGGACTTTTCGTTGCATCAATTCTGATGTATCCTGGGCGTACAAACTTGGAGAAATGCGCCATGTTGTAACCACGTTTGCTGATCAGACCATCTTCTTTCATAGGGCCGTAGGATCTGCGGATATACCACCAAACATATGCCTGAAAGTCCCCTTCTACCATCGAATGGTGAATATGCTCTGAAACTCCTAATGCTTCAGGCCAGCGGTCCGCTGAATTGTTATCGCTATTCGGGTAGTAGACCTCTGTCATCCAAAGCTCCTTTCCCCCTCCCTTTTGTTTGAAAAGAGGATACGGAAGCTGACTGATTTGGGTTCCGTACAAATGCGCTCCGAGAATGTCCATGTTTCCAAGCGCCTGCGGATCGTTTAGGATAGGATCTGATATATTTTTAAGGTATTGAAAGGATTCTGGTGCGATCACGCGAGCATTAATGGAGCCAGCATTTTCTCTCATGAAACGCAGGATTTCCTGAGGAGTCCACCATGTCCATTCGTGTGCATAATCGGGCTCATTTTGTACAGATATAGCATAGAGATTGACGCCATTATTTTTCATATACGTCACAAAATCGTTCAGATGCTGAGCATATGCGGCGTATTGATTGTATCTCAGCCGCTTTGCAGATGTACCATTCCGGTTGAAGGTCTCTACCATATTGCTTGGAGGGTTCCAAGGTGAAGCGATCACCAAAGCTCCATGCTCTATTGCTCTTTTGGCAGTAGCGACCTCTCTGTGCCAATTATTTCTGTTCTCATCTACAAAAATTCTTAGAATGGAAAATCCTAATTGATTCTGCCCATTGCCAAAGGCGGTTTCCCTTTGAGGTGCGGTCAAATCACCAATCCAAGCCGGATGGTTCATTCCGCCAAAGCCGCGAATCACTTGTCTTTCCGCATTGATATTAATATTGGCATCTGCTGCTGAAACCTCAGTCACGCCAGGTCCGATGAACATGACAGACAGCATGGTGAAGCAGATCAATAAAGTGCAGATTGGTTTTTTGATCATTGACATCAAATTCTTCCACTCTCCTATCATCTTGTCTTTCTTCGTTACCTTTGAGTAAACTGCCAGGAATCAAATTGAAATAGGTTTGCACCTGTTCCAGTAAAAACAAAAAATACGTTGTGCACGCCTGCTGCTCCATTTACTGCCGTTTCTACTTCTCGCCAGTTATTTGTTCCTCCTGTGGAAGGGACATTCAGTGTTCCGACGAGTCTGCCGTCAGGACTTCCGAGGCGTACTTCTATCTTCCCACCTGCATTTGACGCTACATTCGCTTTAAATGTTCTCGCGCCGTTTGATCCGAAATCGACGTTACTGGCAGCCACCCAATCTCCGTTTTGAATGTTTGTGACATGCTGGTTATTGAACGGTCCGCCTGGAGCTGAAGATGCCTCTGTTAAAATGCGTCCATTCCAAGCAAATGTTTCAGCTTCTACCCGCTGATAAGGATTCAAATTGGAAAGCTGTTTAACCCCTTCAAAATTGGCTGCGACTTCTCGAAGGGAGCCGTCAGCATTATGCACAAGCTTATTAATATGCGGAGATCTGTAGCCTTTTCCTGCTCCGTATAAAGCAGAGCTGACCGTTTGGGTATGATATACGACATACCACTCGTTTTTAAAATTGAACACAGCATGATGGTTATTACCGCCTCCCCCGAAAAATGCACCCGGATTTTTCAGGAAGTGCCCTCTATACGTAAAGGGACCCATCGGACTTGAGCTCGTCATATAACCGATCTCACCAGGTGGTTTATCTGCTGGGTGGGAGCCGCCAAAGTTGATGCAATAGGAATAGTAATAGGTTCCGTTATACTTATGCATCCCCGAATCTTCAAACATAAAAGGAGCATCAATGGTTGATGCGCTGCCTACCACACTTGTCATATCAGGTCCTAGTTTTAGAACTCTTGCTGTTTTAGGATTCGCCCATTGTCCCTGCGTTGGATTAGAACCGCCTGGAACACCTCCGCCGGCATATAGATAACCAGTGCCGTCATCATCTACAAAAACGGCAGGATCAAAAAGCCATACAACTCCAGCCATCCCTGGCGTATTTGGCGTGACGAGTGCTTTTCCGATAGGATCTGTCCATGGACCGATGGGGGAGTCTGCTGTCAGAACGCCAATCCCTCCGCCGCTGTTCGCGAAATAAAGGAAAAATTTATCCTTCCCATTGATTTTTTTCACCGCTGCTGATGGAGCCCAGGAAGCACCTGCCCATTTGGCAATTCCTTTGCCGCCATTCGCTCCATTTGCCCCAGCTACTGGAATCGCGCCATGATCTGTCCAGTTCACCATATCTGCTGAAGAGATGACAAAGACCCTATTCAAATTGGCAAAAGAATTATCCTTAATCGTTCCATTGCTGTGATATTCATAGTCATCACTCGACATATAAATGTACACTCTTCCGTTATAGGTGAGCGCAAATGGATCAGCGCCCAAGTGGTGGTCTATGAGCGGGTTGGCATTTCCTACACGTTTTGCAATTGTTGTGCTTGCCGCACTCGCATCATATACCGGAAAAAAGCTCAGTACCAAAGCAAGAATCAATAAACCAACGCCGCACTTCATCCTCGTCCTCATCGTTTCATTTCCTCCTGTTTTCATCTTCCTAATATTGGGGTTTAGGCCCAATTTCAAAATATGTTGAGAGGTACTGATGAAGAATGAATATAAAGAATGATTTCTAGTGTAAATCCTTGCAGTAATCATGATGAAAACCCTTACTTTTTGACTAGAAGACAACAAAAAATGCAGTCTCCCATGCTGGGGCTGCATTTTTTCTTCTTATGATTCATTGCATATAGCTTACATATAACGAGCGGTGACCATTTTCTTTCTTGTGTAAAACTCCACTCCGTCTGTTCCATTGGCATGCAAGTCCCCGTAGAAAGAATCCTTCCAGCCGGAAAACGGGAAGAATGCCATTGGTGCGGGTACACCGATGTTTACACCGAGCATGCCCGCTTCGATGTTTTCGCGAAACTCTCTTATGCTTGATGCACTGTCCGTATACAGACAGGCACCATTCGCAAATTTTGATTGATTGGACAGGTCGATGGCTTCTGCTAATGAAGAAACACGGACAATTGATAAGACTGGGGCGAAAATCTCGTCCTGCCAAATTTTCATTTGATTTGTGACATGATCAAAGATCGTCGGTCCGACGAAATACCCTTCTCCATTTGTTTCGTGGTCTTGCCGGCCATCACGAATGAGGCTTGCTCCTTCTTCAATCCCTGACTGGATGTATTGAAGCGTTCGTTCTTTATGTTCTTTTCGAATGACTGGTCCAAGAAAGACGTCTTCATTAATCCCGTTTCCAATGACGAGCTCGTTTGATTCATCCACTAATTTTTGAATCAACTCATCAGCCACTTCTTCTTCCACTGCGACAACGGCTGCAGCCATGCAGCGCTCTCCTGCTGATCCAAAGGCAGCCCCGATGATTTGTTTCGTTGCCGCGTCTAAATCCGCATCTTTGAGGACAATGGAATGATTTTTTGCGCCTGCAAGTGCTTGGACACGTTTGCCATGCTCCGTTCCTTTTTTATAGACATATTCAGCGACTGGCTGAGAGCCGACAAATGATATGGCTTTGACCTTTTGATGTTCAAGCAGGCCGTTGACGACATCGTGAGCTCCATTGACGATGTTGAGAACACCTTTTGGAAGACCCGCTTCTTCAAACAGCTCAGCTAACCGTGCCGCAAGAATAGGAGTTCGTTCTGAAGGTTTTAAAACAAATGTATTTCCGCAGGCAATGGCAAGCGGGAACATCCAGCATGGAACCATCATTGGAAAGTTAAATGGCGTAATGCCGCCGATGACGCCAATGGGATAGCGGTACATGCCTGATTCAAGTCCAGTCGCAATATCTGGCAGCTGTTTTCCCATCATTAACGTCGGTGCGCCCGCAGCAAATTCCACACATTCAATCCCGCGCTGCACTTCTCCTTTTGCCTCTGTTACACTTTTTCCGTTTTCAATCGTTACGAGTTCAGCCAGCTCATCCCAGTTCTCAACGAGTAACTGCTGGTATTTAAATAAAATGCGTGCACGCCGGGGAACTGCCGTTTTAGACCAAGTAGTAAACGCTTCCTGTGCTGCTTGTACCGCACGTTCTACATCCGTTTTTGTTGAAAGCGGCACTTCCGCGATGATTTCGCCAGTAGCTGGGTTATACACTGCTTCTGTTTGACTTGTTTCTGCCTCAATCCATTGTCCGCCAATATAATTTTTCAACGTTTGTACATCTGTTTTGGTCAAGTTCCCTCTCTCCTCTTTGTTAAAGAATGTCATGCTTAAAGGGTGTGTATGTATCGTCATTGTCTCATCTAACGGGCATTCATCTGTATACACTCTTTGTCAAATCAAACGGCAGTTTTGGTTTACGTTCTGATCATCTGGTTTGTTTGTGACATATGACACGAGAATGCCAAAAATCCATGATGTATTTTTGGTTAACTGTTGGTTAACTTTAGAAAAATCATAATATGAAAATGGCCCTCAGTCAATCTTCTTTTTGCTTCATAAGAAAAACCTGATGCGCTGTGCATCAGGTAGAGGCTGGTTCATTGATATTATTTGGTTGATGCGGCATATGGATTTGGTTCTTTATAGTTTGGCAGCATCTCTCCATGTGCTTCAATGAGTTCATCACATAATTTAATGGTGTCATCAATTGATAATTCAGCGCTTGTGTGTGGATCCAGTAAAGCCGCTTGATAAATGTGTTCTTTTTTACCGCTGATTGCTGCTTCAATGGTCATCAGCTGTGAGCTGATATTCGTTCGATTGAGTCCAGCCAATTGTTCAGGTATTTCTCCGACATAGCATGGCATGATGCCGCTTCGATCTGCGACACATGGTACTTCTACACAGGCTTTTTCAGGCAGGTTGTCAATGAGCCCGCCAGTGTTTAGAACATTTCCGCCAAATTTAAAGGGAACGTTCGTTTCGATCGCTTCAATGATACGTGAACCATATTCTTTAGAGCGGGTATGTGTGATCTGTGTGTTTCCTACAAGGTCATGCTTCATTGTATTCCAATTGTTGATTTGTTCCTCGCAGCGTCTCGGGTATTCATCAAGCGGAATGTTAAACTGACCGATTAGTTCAGGGTAGCGTGATTTGATGAAATATGGATGGTATTCGGCATTGTGTTCTGAGGATTCTGTGACATAGTAGCCGAATTTATCCATTAGTTCAAAACGAACCATATCATGATGCCGCAATTGCTGCTTTTCTTTTGCTCGTCTTTTGATTTCTGGATACAAATCTTTACCATCCCGTTTTACCTCTAATAACCATGCCATATGGTTAATGCCGGCGATTTTTTCTTCAATGCCTTCATGTTTCATTTCAAGAGATTCAAATAGGTCCTTTGTACACACTTGCACACTATGACAGAGACCAACTGTTTGAACCTGAGTATAGCGCAGCATTGCACCTGTCAATGTGGCCATAGGGTTTGTGTAATTTAACAATAAAGCACTTGGGCAAACCTCTTCCATATCCTTTGCAAAGTCAAGCATGACAGGAATGGTTCGAAGGGAACGGAAGATGCCACCGATCCCTACCGTATCTGCAATCGTTTGTCTTAATCCATATTTTTTAGGTATTTCAAAATCAATGATTGTACTTGGCCTATAGCCTCCAACTTGGATGGCATTGATGACATATTTCGCATCCTTTAAGGCTTCTTTCCGGTTTTGATAGGACTGGATGGTCACATTTGCACCGTAATTTGCTTTTAAATGCCGTAGCATCGTTTCTGATTCTTTCAGCCGGTTGTGGTCGATATCATATAATGCGAATTCAAAGCCTGCAAGGGCGGGAACAAACAGACAATCTCCTAATATATTTTTAGCAAACACGGTACTCCCTGCACCGATAAATGTAATTTTAGACATAGACGACTCTCCTTTTTACATCCATATTGGGCTAGCCTTTGATAGACCCTTGTGAAAGCCCTGCGATAAAATATTTTTGTAAAAGTAAAAACATCGTAACCATTGGCAGCATCGCAATGAGGGCAGCTGCACCAACGAGCTGGAGCTGATGCTGATTTTGACCAAAAAAATGGGATAAGGCGACCGTGAGTGTATGCATCTCTTTATCTTGCAAAAAGAAGATAGCAAATTGATAGTCATTCCAAATATACACGCAGGCAATGATTAATACAGAAGCGGTAATGGGCTTTAGAAGCGGAAAAACGACAGTGAAAAAAACTCTGAGTGTCCCTGCTCCATCAATACGGGCAGCATCTTCAAGCTCCTTTGGAATGGTCGACCGGATAAAGCCTGCGTATAAGAAAATCGTCAGCGGCAAAAAAGCAGCCACATTATTTAAAATAGCAATTTGATAGGTGTTCATCATCCCGATTTGAACGACCATTTTATAGAGCGGGACAAGGGCTGTGAGCGGCGGAATGACCATAATGGCAATAAATAAAACATAGACTGCTTTATTCAGCTTGGTGTTCCTTCTTGCGAGCGGATAGGCTGCAAGAGATCCAAATATAATGAGCAATACAGCGGAGCTGAACGTAATGATCACTGTATTCAAAAAGGACTGGCCAAGCTGAGCCTCTGTCCATGCTGTGCGGAAGTTTTCAAGGTGCAGCGCTTTCGGAAACAGCCATTTTGAACTAAAATCTCCTATCCCCTTTAATGAAGTCGTCACCAAAATATAAAATGGAATGAGGTGTAGCAATGTAATCAATAGTGCGAGGAAGGAGTACCATCTTTTCTTGCGTTTATAGGCGTTATCCATCACACCTCGGTCTCCTTTCGTTTGAAATAAGTCAGCGCTGCGACACTAATGACAAGGATGATGACCGCCATGAACACCCCTTGCGTCGCTGCATAGCCCGCATCCTGACGTTTGAAATACAGATCATACATAAAGGTTGACATGGATTGCGAGGAATCTCCAGGTCCGCCGCCCGTGAGTGCTACAATGACATCAAAGAGCTTGAGCCCGCCAATGACATTCAGCACAACATTAATGGTGATCGACGGCATAAGCAGCGGCAATGTAATCCGCCTGAATTGTTGAAAGCTCGATGCGCCGTCTAATTGTGCCGCTTCGTAATAATCCTTAGGGATACTTTGAAGTCCTGCTAAATAAATGATCATCGCAATCCCGACGAATTGATAGGTGTTGACAAGCACAATGATCCATGTGTTGAATTGCGGGTTGCCGAGCGCATTTATTTGATCAAATCCAAAAAGCGTCACCACATCATTTAAGGCACCGCCTTGGTAAGCAAACACAAAATACCAAATATAGCCCATCGCAATCGGGCTGATCATGACAGGTAAATAGATAACTGTTCTTGTGATGGCTTTCATCTTTAAGCTTTGATTTAATAAGAGTGCATATCCAAGTCCGATGATATTTTGTAAGATGGTGCTCCCAATTCCGTAGAGAAGCGTGTTTTTGACAACAAGCCATGTCGCTTGATCCTGAAGCAGCCGCTCATATTGCTCAAGACCAATCCATTGATAAGTTTGTGAGAAACCGTTCCAATTCGTAAAAGAAAGCTGAATGCCATTCAAAAAAGGATAAATGATAAAGGTACTGACGACGAGAACAGCTGGCATGTACATCCACCAAAGTGAGGAATTCTGGCGTTTTTGCATCTTTTGTTTTGGTAAAGAGGTGAATGCGGCTGGCTGCTTTGCTTTTGTGATGTCATTCATTGGCTTCACTCCTGTTTCAGCATCCATCGGCTATTGTTTTTTCAGACGCTTATACTCCTCTTCCATTTTCTTTGACAACTGTTCTGGTGTGATGGAGCCTGCTAATAATTCTTGACCCGTTGTTGCCATGACCGCCCACATTCCGCTTGGTAAGTATTTTCGATCGAAATACGGTTCAATCTTCACCTGTTCGTATTGATCGTAAAATGTAGAGTAATAGTTTTTCGCTTTCACTTGTTTTAGAGCTGTTTCAGAGGATGTGCCCTCTGCGATTTTTTTGGCGTTTTCAGGCTTTGCTAAAAAATCAATGAATTGCTTTGCTTCTTTTAGATGCTTAGAATCCTTCCAAGCAGCGACAGTAAACCGTTCTCCGCCAATCCAGCTTTGTTCATCTTCTTCATGAATGGCTGGAACAGGCATCGTGCCTACTTTGATCGATGGATTCAGCTCTGTTGCTTCAGGTCCTAACGATCCTCCGACAAAGGTGAAGGCGATTTTGTTTTGTGCCATGAGTTCCGGTGCTTGAGAGAGTTTCGCTGTCAAGACATCCTTGTTTAGAAGGTCTTGATCTTTCAGATCTTTCATGAATTGTGCAAGCGGTGTATAGAGAGACCAATCAAATGATCCGTTTTCAAGTTCCTTTCCGTATTGATGTTTTTGATCGGTGATTAATAAAGGCGTCGCCAGTTCATCAAAGACTTGGGCAATATTTGAGTTATCTCCTCCTGGTATCCAGAGCGGCACAACATCTCCTTTGCTTTTTTCTTTCACTGTCAGCAAAGCCGATTTTAGTTCATCAAGTGTTTTTGGGGTTTCGATGCCATATTCCTTTAATAGATTGGCATTAAAGCTAAGCCCGTCTTTTGCTTGATTCAGCGGATAGGCGTACACTTTGCCATCTTGGTCCTTTAAAATCTGGTCGAGTGAAGGATCAAGATGTTTGACCCAATCCATCTCTTTTAAATCAGCCACATACTCGCTATAGCGCAGTTTGGCCCAGCCATGTGTATCAAACAGGTCTGGCATATCGTTTGCCCCCATTTTGACGCGGATCATATCTTCATAGCTGTTGCCTGGGAAATTGGCATCGATTCGAATGTGTTGATGCTCCTTTTCAAACTCACGAATCACTTCTTCAAACGCTTTTCTTTCCCCGCTGTTGCTCATCGTTGAAAATAGCGTCAAGGTGACCTTTCCATTTGCTTTAGAAGAGCCGTTATTGCCGCAAGCAGACAAAATAATGGTCAAGAAAATGGCTGCAATCAGCAGCATGATTTTTTTATTCATGGTTTCCTCCTTTTGATCACTGAAAATTCAGACGATAATCGGTAGAATTCATGCAGTTGCGGAAACAAAAGAAGTCCATTATACTGGAATTCTATTCTTTTCAAAGAGATAAGAGAGCATACCGGCAGGCTGCCTTGTTCTTAGCATGATCTGGCCATCATGCTAAGCAGCTTGTTTTCTGCTTTTTTGTCTCTTTTTTATTTGCTGAAATTGATGGTTCACCCCCTTTCATGGATGAGACATGTACTGCCTCGCTCGATGAGTGTTGTTGGCACGACGACTTTTAGAGGAAGTTTTCTTCCGTTTATTCTCTCAAGCAAAAGCTTCAGACCGACTTCCCCCATTTCTTCTGTATATACTTTGACAGTCGTAAGCGGCGGGCTTGAAAATGATGCGGCTTCAATGTCATTAAACCCAACAATGGATACATCTGAAGGAACGTGTAGACCGGCTTCATGGAGAGCGCGCATTGCCCCGATTGCCATAGAGTCACTTCCAATGAAAAAGGCCTGCGGCAGTTTTCCTTTTTTGATAGCTTGCTGCATAAGCGAATAGCCTTCTTGCATGGAATATTCACCAATGTGGATGTCTTCCATATGAAGAGCGCCCGCTTCCTGCATTCTTTTCATAAACGTCGTTTGTCTTTCGTCCTCAATCACAGCGTTGCCTTCGAAATAATGCTCCCGCTCTTTCCCGCCAATATAGCCTAGATGTGAATAGCCGAGTGATTGCAGATGACGAATGGCGCGATCTGCTGCTCTGACAAAATCCACATGTACACAATCATACAAATCTTCATCTGCATAATGATTGATAAAAACAATGTGTTCCATTCGATTTGTCATTTTTTCAACCGTATCGGGGCTGATTCGTCCAATGACGATCAAGCCGTCAATATCCTTTAGCATCGCCCCTTTATCCATGCTTCTTAGACGAAAGGTATGGAGAGTGGATAGGCCTTGTTTGGCATATTCTTTTTCAATTCCTTTTCGAATCGATGAAAAAAAGGGATCATTTAATTCTTCGTCAATGGATTGAGCGACAACGATACCGATGACTGGGGATTCAGATGGGCTTTTTTCTTCTGCTTGATCGGCTTTTCTTGCTCTCACTGGGGTATAGTTTAACTTCTTTGCAATGTCGAGGATGTTTTGTCTCGTTGCATGTGAAACGGCAAGTGTTTGATCGCCATTTAACACACGGGATACAGTGGAAACGGACACTTTTGCATCATGAGCAATATCTTTGAGTGTGGTCATAGGCAAACTCCTCATCGTTATTTGACTAAATATTTACTAAAGATATTTGAAGGATAACATATTAATAAAGCGCTTTCAATTATAGATTTGCGATTTTTATTTTGTTTTTGGGTAAGTTTTGGTGAGTGAATATTGTTTTAGTAAAATTTGCGTAAAAAAGAGGATGGGTTTCATCCTCTCTTTTACTAGCGCGATTCGATTGAAGCTGTTTCTTTTGAAAATATTTGCTTCATTGTTTCCCAAGCAGTGTCGAGTTGTTTATGAAGTCCAAATAAACCTGAGGTGCCGATGATGTAGATCTCATTTCCAGCCTCAGCAAGCAGCCGGAACGTGCTCTCATT
Source organism: Bacillus sp. AM 13(2015) (assembly GCF_001518755.1). NCBI lineage: Bacteria > Bacillati > Bacillota > Bacilli > Caryophanales > Bacillaceae > Bacillus > Bacillus sp. AM 13(2015). The sequence goes on from NZ_LKCP01000045.1 coordinate 13,084, forward strand.
ACAAGAGCCGTCTACTTCAATTGAAAACGAGTATCCTCCGTGTTTTTTGATATCTTTCACCTGTTTAATTTTCTGAAGCATTTCTTTAATAAATGGCTGTCCGGCAAAGCCTGGATCGATCGTCATGATCGTCACTCGGTCTATTAAATGAATAAAGGACTCTAATGCTGCAACTGGTGTGACGGGGTTTAAAACAAAGCCAACCTCACATTTTCTTTGGTGAATATGCCGTATGATTCGAAAGGCATCTTTCTGCACGACTTCTGGGTGTAAACAAATCATCGTTGCGCCTGCATCAATACATGCATCGATTAAAAATTCCTGGGGGTGTTCAGCCATTAGATGAACATCAATCGGTAAATTTGTCAGTTTCCGAAGCTGTTCAATGAAAAAGGGTGATAACGTCAAATTCTTCACATAATGCCCATCCATCACATCGACATGGTACCGGTCTGCTCTCGTGTTGAGAAGATGAATTTGTTCACGGAAGTGCGTGAGATCCATGCACATTAGTGAAGGTGAAAAAGTGGCTGTCAATCTCAGTCTCCTCCTTTTTACAGCTGAAATAAAAACTTGATCAATCCAATTAAGATTCCGATGATACCAAAGTCTGTATCTCCAAACGTTGTCCCTTCAAAGCCGAGGGTTCCGAGCACAGGTAATAAACAAGCAGGTAAAAAGGAAAGAAGCAACCCATTTACAAAGGACCCAGCGACAGCACCTCTTACCCCTCCTGTTGCATTGCCATACACTCCTGCTGTAGCACCGCAAAAAAAGTGCGGGACAAGACCAGGGACAATGACAGTTAAACCAAACAAAGGTAAAAGAAAAATGGATACGATGCCTCCTGCAAAGCTGCATAAAAAACCAATAATGACCGCATTTGGCGCAAATGAAAACGGTTGGCGCATCAAGTGCCGGCTTTGCTCCCTTCACGAATCGATCGGCAATCCCCTTGAAAGCAGGCACGATCTCGCCAATGGCCATCCGTACCCCTGCTAAAATAATGTACACACCAGCAGCAAACGTAATCGCCTGAATGAGAATGAAGACAGCGAAG
>NZ_LKCP01000046.1:0-1799 GCF_001518755.1 Bacillus sp. AM 13(2015)
GCTTTTCTTGGCAGTGTGGAATCAGGAACTTCGCTACTAAATTTCGCTCGCCATCACAGCTCAGCCTTTACGGGAAACGGATTTGCCTATTTCCCAGCCTAACTGCTTGGACGCGGATATCCAATACCGCGCTTACCCTATCCTCCTGCGTCCCCCCATTGCTCAAATGGTGAGGAGGTGGTACAGGAATATCAACCTGTTGTCCATCGCCTACGCCTTTCGGCCTCGGCTTAGGTCCCGACTAACCCTGAGCGGACGAGCCTTCCTCAGGAAACCTTAGGCATTCGGTGGACGGGATTCTCACCCGTCTTTCGCTACTCATACCGGCATTCTCACTTCTAAGCGCTCCACCAGTCCTTCCGGTCTGGCTTCACAGCCCTTAGAACGCTCTCCTACCACTGTTCGTAAGAACAGTCCGCAGCTTCGGTGATACGTTTAGCCCCGGTACATTTTCGGCGCAGAGTCACTCGACCAGTGAGCTATTACGCACTCTTTAAATGGTGGCTGCTTCTAAGCCAACATCCTGGTTGTCTAAGCAACTCCACATCCTTTTCCACTTAACGTATACTTTGGGACCTTAGCTGGCGGTCTGGGCTGTTTCCCTTTCGACTACGGATCTTATCACTCGCAGTCTGACTCCCAAGGATAAGTCATCGGCATTCGGAGTTTGACTGAATTCGGTAACCCGGTAGGGGCCCCTAGTCCAATCAGTGCTCTACCTCCGAGACTCTTACCTTGAGGCTAGCCCTAAAGCTATTTCGGAGAGAACCAGCTATCTCCAGGTTCGATTGGCATTTCACCCCTACCCACACCTCATCCCCGCACTTTTCAACGTGCGTGGGTTCGGGCCTCCATTCAGTGTTACCTGAACTTCACCCTGGACATGGGTAGATCACCTGGTTTCGGGTCTACGACCACGTACTCATGCGCCCTATTCAGACTCGCTTTCGCTGCGGCTCCGCATCTTCTGCTTAACCTTGCACGGGATCGTAACTCGCCGGTTCATTCTACAAAAGGCACGCCATCACCCGTTAACGGGCTCTGACTACTTGTAGGCACACGGTTTCAGGATCTATTTCACTCCCCTTCCGGGGTGCTTTTCACCTTTCCCTCACGGTACTGGTTCACTATCGGTCACTAGGGAGTATTTAGCCTTGGGAGATGGTCCTCCCGGATTCCGACGGAATTTCACGTGTTCCGCCGTACTCAGGATCCACTCTGGAGAGAACAACATTTCAGTTACAGGGCTGTTACCTTCTTTGGCGGGCCTTTCCAGACCTCTTCGCTTATATCGTTCCTTTGTAACTCCGTATAGAGTGTCCTACAACCCCAAGAGGCAAGCCTCTTGGTTTGGGCTGTTCCCGTTTCGCTCGCCGCTACTCAGGGAATCGCATTTGCTTTCTCTTCCTCCGGGTACTTAGATGTTTCAGTTCCCCGGGTATGCCTTCTCATACTCTATGTATTCAAGTATGGATACTACTCCATTACGAGCAGTGGGTTTCCCCATTCGGAAATCTCCGGATCAAAGCTTGCTTACAGCTCCCCGAAGCATATCGGTGTTCGTCCCGTCCTTCATCGGCTCCTAGTGCCAAGGCATCCACCGTGCGCCCTTTCTAACTTAACCATTTCTTACTTTAGAAAGAATCACTATGTGTGATGAACTTTGCATTGCATTCAATGTGAATGTATTACTTATTGTTATCTAGTTTTCAAAGAACACGTTGGTGGAGCCTAGCGGGATCGAACCGCTGACCTCCTGCGTGCAAGGCAGGCGCTCTCCCAGCTGAGCTAAGGCCCCG
>NZ_LKCP01000047.1:0-88257 GCF_001518755.1 Bacillus sp. AM 13(2015)
TTCAAGCAAATGATACGATGGTCATTTCGGGCGAAAGAAAACACTTGAAGCGATTGGTACGTGATTTTCTTTCTAGAGGGGGAGAGTGATGAATGGATCATTTAGTCTTTGAAGTTGGGACGGCGCTTATTCTTATCGCCATTGCCAGCTTAATCGCCAATAAAATTAAATTTTCTATCATCCCTTTTCTCATTGTCCTCGGAATGATTGTTGGGCCGCATGCTCCAACTATCGGGATTATTGATTTAAAATTTATCGAAAGCACCGAGATTATTTCGTTTTTTGGCAGAATGGGCGTCCTGTTCCTGCTTTTCTATCTTGGACTTGAGTTCTCTGTCGGAAAACTCATTAAATCGGGTAAATCCATTGCAGTCGGCGGATCTATTTATATTTTGATCAACTTCAGCTTAGGACTGCTCTACGGTTTTATCACAGGGTTTGGATTCCTTGAGGTTCTCATTATGGCAGGGGTTATCACCATTTCATCCAGCGCCATTGTAGCCAAAGTCCTTGTCGATTTGAAACGGACGGCAAATCCTGAAACAGAGTTAATTCTAGGGATTATTATGTTTGAGGATATTTTCCTTGCTGTTTATTTATCCGTCGTATCAGGTCTTGTCCTAGGAGATGCCACTACTGTTGGCGGTGCCTTATTATCTATTTTAATTGCTTTTGGTTATATGATGCTTTTCTTTATTATTGCGCGAAAGCTGCCAAAACTATTAAACAAGTTGTTTGATATCCGTTCGAACGAAGTGTTCATCATTGTGATATTTGCGGCTTTGTTCTTTGTCGCTGGTTTCTCAGAAACGATTCATGTAGCAGAGGCTATTGGGGCTCTCTTACTTGGTCTTGTTTTCTCAGAAACAGAGCACTCTGACCGCATCGAGCATCTCGTGGTTCCGTTTAGAGATTTCTTTGGAGCAATGTTCTTTTTCAGCTTTGGTCTCAGTATTGATCCATTTACATTGGGTGATGCCTTCTGGCTTGCGATCGGCGCTGTGATGCTTACCTTAATTGGGAACTTCACTGCCGGAATGTTTGCTGGACGGAGAGCTGGATTTACTCATAAAGCCTCTTCTAATATTGGATTAACCATCGTATCGAGAGGAGAGTTTTCAATCATTGTTGCCGAGCTTGGCATTGCGGGCGGACTTGCCGCTACTTTGAAGCCCTTTGCTGCATTGTATGTCTTAATTCTTGCGATTTTAGGACCGCTCGTAACGAAAGAATCTAAGAAAATCTATCAAATCCTCAACAAAATCTTCAAATGGAAACCTGAAAAACCAAAAGTAAAAAAAGAAACGACGATCTAATAAAAAAGGGGCCCTATGCTTGGGCCCTTTTTTATGTCTTATTCAAATTGCTGAAATGCAGTTTCTTGCTTGACTGGCGCTTCCTCGCCCCCGCGAATGGTTTGAATCACTTTCTGGTTGCGGTAAATCGATAGTTTTAAATTGGTCGCCGCTGTTCCATGAGAATGATCAAGATTCGTGAATGTAAAGAAATGATTTGAGCGCTTGTCTTTGAACACAAGCCTGAAGTCGTCTGTCACTTTAAAATGCGCATCACTTTCCCATTCAATCAAAGGTTCATATGCGTCAAACCATTCAGGGATATTCGGTGTGTACCCTGTAGCTAATACGGCATGATCTGCTGTTATGCTTTTTTCTTTCTTCAGCTGCCACTGTCTGAGGTGCAGCTCTAAGGGCTGCTGCTTTCCTATTTGAATCGCTTCAAGCTCGGTCATTGGCTGAATGATCACAGATGGCTCTTCACCTGAAACAGAGCGATGATACAATTCCTGATAAATGCGCGAAAGCGTCGATGCATCGATGCCATTTCTTAATCCTGTCAGCCTAGGCAATGTGTTCATACGTTCTTCATAAGGAAGCGAATGAAAATACTCGACATACTTTGGTGTAAAAAGCTCTTGGCCAAGCTCAGCCGTCTCCAGCTCTCTAAATTCACTAGAACGCGTAAACCACGAAAGCTGCTGGCCTTTCTTTTGATGCTGAAGCAGGTCTAAGAAAATTTCGGCTGCACTCTGCCCTGAACCGATCACCGCCACCGACTCAGCTTCGTGAAGTGATTTCTGCTGTTCTAAATAACGGCTGCTATGGGTCACATATGGGTATGCTGCTTCAGGCACATCGACCGGAATCATCGGTTTACTTCCTGTTCCAAGCACGACATGCTTTGCACGATACTCAGATAGTGAACCATCTTTCAATCGTCTGACTTTCACAAGGTAGCCTTCTTGGCAGTCCGTCACTTCTTCTACCTTCATCCCAAACTGACAGCTATCTAACTCTCCTGCAACCCATGATAAATACTCATTGAATTCTCTCCGCGGGATATCAAACTGTTCAAATGTATAGAAGCGGTGAAGTCTATTTGATTCATGTAAATAATTTAAAAAGGTATACCTGCTCCTTGGATTCGCCATTGTGACAAGGTCTGCTAAAAAGGAAACTTGTAAATCCGTTCCTTTGATCAGCATACCGGGATGCCAAGCAAACTCAGACTCCTGTTCAAAAAAACAGCATGAGACATCCTCATACTCCTCTAACAAAGCGGCCAATCCTAAATTGGCAGGCCCAACCCCAATTCCGATCACATCTATCATATGTACACCTGCTTTAACTTTTTATCACTTATATACCCTTTTACAAATGAAAAAAACACTGCGTCATCGCAGTGTTTAAACGTGAGAAACAAATAATGATTCAAGGAATTGAATTTTCTCTTCTGTATAGTGTTCATAGCGGTCATTATACGATTTTGGATCTTTTGGATTGGCATACTGTGTAATTTTCCCTGACCGTGGATCAATGAATTTACTTGCTGCACCGCACCCAATGCCAATGATTGTCTGTACTTCTTCCATGATGATGATATTATACAAGCTTTCCTGTCCATCTAATGAATACCCGACATTTTCGAGATTTCCCAAAATATTTTTTTGTCTATATAAATAATATGGGTAATAATGATGCGCTTTCGTCCAAGTGACCGCTTCATCCATCATACGTGTGATTTCTTCTCGGTCTGCTACTTGGTATTTCTCCTTATTGCGCGTCATTTCAGATGCTCTTTTAAAGGAAAGTGTATGCACAGTTAAAGATTCAGGCTTGAGTTCCTCAGTCTGCTGCAAGGAGTGCTGGAATTCTTTGAGCCCTTCTCCCGGCAATCCAATGATTAAGTCCATATTGATATTATTCATGCCGTACTGTCTTGATAAGTGATACTTTTCAATCGTTTCTTCCACACTATGATGCCGGCCAATAGCTTTTAGTGTTTCATTCTCATACGATTGCGGGTTAATGCTAATTCGGTCAATATTGTAGCGGTTTAGCACCTCTAGCTTATCAGGAGAAATCGTATCAGGACGCCCTGCTTCGACAGTTACTTCCCGTATATGCTTCACATCAGGGAACGAGCGATACATTTCTTCATACAGCAAATCCATTTCTTCCGCTGTGATGCTCGTTGGCGTGCCTCCGCCAAAGTAAACGGTCGTCACTTTGATCCCATGTTCTTTTAGCCATTCGCCCATTTTTTGCATTTCATAATGCAGACCAAACAAAAACGTTCCCACTCTACCAGCTTGTCCTTTAATGGCGTAAGCAGGGAACGTACAATAAGCACATTTTGTGGGGCAGAAAGGAATGCCGATATAAATACTCACTTCCTGCTGAAGGTCATACAGATCTGGGATGGCTTTAAGCTGACGGTCGACAATCTCCTGCATCAAATTGATTTTTTCATCATGAATCAAGTAATCACGCTTTAATGTCGCATGTGCATCTTCCTTTGACATGCCTTCTCTCAGCATCTTATGAAGCAATTTCGTAGGACGTATTCCTGTGAGAATCCCCCACTTTTGTGTCATTCCTGTGTGCTCCTGAAGCAAGTGTAAATAAACAGACAGCACTGTGTTTTTGATTTGCTTCCAGCGCTCCTTATCGTTTAAGTTCTTTGGGAGATCCCGTGAAAAACGACTGGTGATATCTGATCCATCGATATAGCCAGACGCTTCCACCATGCCATTTTCTTCCTTCCAACTAAATTCAATGACCAAACCATCATTAAATTCACTTGGTTCAAATATCACTTCACTATCTTCTTCAAATAAATTGGCTATATTGACAAGCGGGCGATGAAATCGTTCATCTGACAGCCCTTTAATTAAAATTCGCATCATATCACCTTTATCTTCAAACTTGTTTCATTTTACAAAATTCATGTAGGAAAAGCAATGAAGGGAACAGACGAAGGCCCTGTCATTTCTTGATTGACAGGGCCTTCACTGTATTATCTTTTAATATCAAATTGATGATAAAATCCTTCTCTTTGCTGCATTCTAAAGTATTCCTTGATCATATAAGCCACACCCTGTTCATCGTGCGAGCGGGTCACCCAATCGGCTTTGCGCTTGACATCATTGGGAGCATTTCCCATAGCAACGCCTAAACCAGCCAATTCAAGCATTGGAATATCATCTGTTCCATGTCCAATAACGACCGTATCTTCTAAAGTAAAACCGAGTGCAGAGGTTAAGAGAGAAAGTCCCGCTTCTTTCGAAACCCCTTTGCAGACAATATTCATTTTCTCATCACTGATCCTAATAAGATCAACAGATGGGAATGCTTGTTGAATGGTCCTGTGAATCTCAGGCTGAAGCTCCGCTGTCGAATATACTTCAATCACTGGTGTACTGACCGGTTCATCCATCAGCATATCACTTAACGATTCAACAAACTGAACGGGATAGAAAATTGGATCAGACGGATGAATGAGCGTCTTTCCCATCAGCTGAGACTGCGTTTTTTCCGGTTGCCGATCGAGAATTTTTCATGCAGCAAGCGGACATTACAATCGAAGCTTTCAAGGATTTGCACAAGATTAAATGTCTTTTCTTCCGTTAATTTTTTCACATGAAGCGGCTCATCGAGTTTATCCGCGATAAATGCACCACTATGCGTCACAAGGGTTGATGTTGGAATCTTCAACGCCTTGGCAATTTTTTGAGCGGAACGAAAATGCCGGTTGGTGACAATCGTCACGTAAACCCCTTTTTTCTTTACATATTCCACAGCTTCTTTTGTAGCGGAATGGATTTTACCATTGGAACGAAGTAACGTCCCATCTATATTGAGTGCAAGTAGTTTTTTTGACACTGAGGCATCCCCCTTCTTGATGACTGTACTTACGATGAGGATATGCCCTAGCTTGGCGCTTTAGAACATGCAGTTGAAAGAGCCACAGGTTATGAATGATTGATAAATAAAAAAAGCCTACCCCTAGGCTTTTTTTTTATGTATGGTTTGGATGCGTTACAATGGAGTGATGAAGCTCCCCATGATCCCCTTATCTTTCACACACCAAAGCATTGCTTATATCAGATCCCCTTATGCTTTGCGTTTCTCCCAGAAGCGCTTCTCTCTCGTTTGGCTCACTGCCTTAAATCCCAAGTGAAACGCACCCAATTGTCCCTTGAGAGCGCCTTTTTGAAAGCACTTTCAATATAAGTATTATCGCAGAATTTATGTGCTTCGACAACCTTTTTTTAAAAGATATTGAGGAGAAAAGATAAAACAAAAAAGGGCGAATGACATCGCCCTTTCCATTAGTTTTCTTCTGGATTCCCATAAAGCTCTTCAAGTGGCTTCATGATAATTTTATTTAATTCACCGATAAGAACACTCACACGTTGTTCCGCTTCCATCAACTGAGAGATTTTGTCGTGCTGCTGAACAAGCGCAACTGTTTTTTGAGCTTGCTCCACTTCTTCTTGTGTGATCTCTTGACCAGTCATTTGTTTTTGTTGAAGGTTTACTTGAATGTCACGGAAGTTCTCAAACATTCTTTTAGAGGACTCATCCGCGTTTACCTCATCATAAAGATTTCTTAAAGTTGAATATTCTTCGCTATGACGCAATGCTTTTTCAAGGTCATATGCAACATCGTAAAGATTTACAGACATGTTATGTCTCCTTTCTATCCGTTATCACCGATATGATCGGCGGACACCACTCCACTATAACAAACTATGGCTTTCGTTTCACATATATACAATGAATTCATTAAAATTTCTCTAGCTTGTCTTAGAATAGAGCCACAAAAACAGCCTGGATAGCACCAATCATCCCGCCTAAAAGACCGCCTAGAAATGTAATCATTTTCAGCTCCTTATTGGAGATGCTGACTACTAGCTCTTCCATTTTTTCAAGCGGGAAAAGTTCAATTTGTTCACGAATGATATCTTCAAATTGCAGCTTAGCAAGCAGACCCTCTAAAGCATTTGAAGCCGCTCCGATCCCCTTATCAATCAACACTGGCGCAAAGTGTGTTTTAAGATCATCCGCGACAGCACTGACGTATATCCCAACAGGTTTGTCTAATATCAGCTTTGTAGAGAAATGAGAAAGCAATTGATTTTTCACACTAAAAATAAGTTCCTTCACATTCCATTTTTCATCAAGCTCATGAAGAGAAAATTGCTTCACCTTGTCCCATTCTTGAACAAGCAAATCGGATAAAAATCTTTTTGTTTCTGCGTTTCTTAAAAACTTGATGATTTCGGGATGTACACGATCAATTAAGCTTGAATTCCCTAGAAACATTTGGACCATACTGCCAAGCATTCCCCGTTCTTTTAAGAAATCATCAATCATATTGCCAAGCCTTGCTTTGCCTTCATCACTTTCAAAATAATGAATGCCTCTCTTTAAAATATAATCTGCTGCATTTGGAATTTTCGATGATATTTTGTTTTCCACTTCTACAGGGAGCAATTCAGATAAAGTTTGCTGGTTATAAGTTTCAAGCAGTGACTTGAGCTTCTGATCAGACCACTGATGGAGCCATTTATCTGCTTTGACATCAGCCTCTGTAACGCCGAATCTTTCTAGCAGGGAGAATACGGTTATCTCCATATTTGCGCCTTTGTCAATATATCGATGGACTGTACGCAGGATCTCTTGCTTTGCCTCGGATGATTCAAATCGCTTTTGAATACCTTCTGGCGTGAGCAAATGCTCCATAACCATGACACCAACCTGCTTGGCTACTTCGTCTCTTCTTTTAGGGATAAGCCCTGGTGTAAATGGAAGCTGTTTTCCGAATAAGTAATATGGCTTATAAGGCCGAAAAAGCATTTTAATTGCAAGATGGTTTGTCGCTGCTCCTATGACTGCGCCGATAACAATCATAAAGATAAACGTTGTGAATATATTCAAAGTCGTCATCTACCTTTCAAACAACACCCGATGTTTATTGTTTTGATCTATACGTATTATAGTTGTTGTCAAGTTTCCAAGCAAATGAAGTATGCAGCGAGACATATGATCAAGCGATCTGTCGTAATGATAAAGGAGCGCAAGCTTTAAGTAAAATCATAAAAAAACGTTTTTGTGATGGTAAAAAAAGAAGTTGAAAAGAAGGTGTTTTTTAATGACAACATTAGGTATTGTAACCCTTTCTCCGCAGTATGAAGAGGCATTTACACGTCAGCTCGCCAAAGCTGCCTCTTCTTATCATTTAAAGGTTGTTCGTTTTACACCACTTGATTTAAAGCCGGCTTCAAATTTGATACAAGGTCAAACATATATGAATGACCAAGGGTTTGCCGACGCACAGTTTCCGATTCCCGATTTGATTTACGATCGATGTCTTTACCGGCATGACGCACAATCTAAAAAAGCAAAACCCATCATGGAATGGCTAAAAAAGTATCCAAAAACAGATTTTTTGAATACCGGCATTTCAAATAAAATGGTGCTATTTGAACAGCTCCGCCTCCTCTCTGCTTTACAGCCATATTTACCTGGCTGCTCTTTATTAAAAGAGCCCTCAGATCTGATCAATATGGTAAGGGAGTGCGGGGCTGGCGGTTATTATAGAATGCAGCCTCTCTCCCAGCAGCATGCAGCATCTACTTACTTCATTTCCTTTGATGGCAAGTCAACATTCACCGTTCAGCTAAGTTCCAATCAAACCATTACATTTTCTCGGGCGTCAGAGATGGAGCGCTGGTGCAAAAAATATGCAGGCCGGTATTTCCTTCAATTTTTCAACACGAGTGATCAAAAAGAACCTTTATTTAATGAAATCAGGATTTTTCTTATGAAAGATTCACAAAATCAATGGAAACGCATGGGGATTCACACAAAATCACCTGCAGAAAATAGTCTTTTAAGTTATACACAAAAATCGGATCCTGTGATAGGCTTTGAACACTATCTACATACATTGCAGCCACACATCAAGGAGCTCCTTTTAGATGATATTGCATCCATTCAGGCATCAATTCCAGCTTATATAGATAAAACGTACTCTCCTTGCTTTGAATTCGCAGTAGACTTACTTCATACAAGTGAAGGCAGGCTGTTCATATCAAATGTCAGATCAAAGCCAGGACGGTCCGCTTTTTTAAAAGTTTACCCTGAAAAGGAACATCAATTGATTCGTACCATTCTTGAACATGCGCAATCGATGATGTCTCAACCGAAGGAGGTTTCTTATGAACAAAAATCGCTGCATCATCGCCCCACACCTCACAAGTGAAAAAACAATTCATCTTCCAGACCATTATAAACAGAAAGAGGCCATCTATTCTCTTGCTCTAGGGTCTCGTTTAGTTGATGGCTTCAACATTTCCTATCATCAGCATCCAAAGAAAATATTATTATCTGAAGATCTATACAGAGATTTACTGATTCCTTACCAATCAAAAGCTGATGTGATCATCATTGACCATACACTTTTTATAGGGCCGTTGATGGGCATTTTCACTGCAGGTTTTGAGCAAAGCACGCAGCCATTAGGAACAAGATCACAATTCTTTATCAAACTGCTGAATTCTTTCAGACAGCATGCTGGTTTTGCCTATCTTTTTGGGTCACATTCTATTGATTGGGAAAAAGGAATTGTAGAAGGATTGTTGTACCAGCAAGGTTCATGGGTTAAAAAACAGCTTCCCCTGCCGTCAGTCATTTATGACCGTCTTCCAAATAGAAAAGCTGCTCAGTCAGCACTCATTCAAGAAACGAAGCGAAAACTCACCCAAGACTATAATATCCCTTGGTTCAACCCTTACTTTTTTAATAAATGGGAGATTCATGAACAGCTATTAACAGATGAAAAAACATGGTCCTTTCTCCCACATTCTGTACAATTAGATCCCATGGACGCTCTAAGTAAAATTGAAACACTTCTCCACCTGCATCAAGTTATATACTTAAAACCGACGAATGGAAGTCATGGAGACGGTATTTATCGGTTAAAAAAGGAAAATCACGGAATCACTGTATGCTCAAATTTTGGAAGGGCTATTCCATATGATTCAATAGATCAGTTTGTTCAAAGGCTGCGAAAAGATCATGCAATTCATGATTTTATTGCACAACAAGGCATTGAGCTTCTTCAAATAGACAATCAGCAGATGGATTTCAGAGTTCATACGAATAAAAATAAAGACGGTGATTGGACAGTCACAGCAGCAGCAGCAAAAATTTCTGGAGATCACACCATCACAACTCACCAGTTACACGGCGGAACGGTGAAAACACTTTATGCTGTCTTTCCAGAAGAAAAGAAACGTTTGCAGATTTTACAGCAGCTTTCTCATACTGCCATCACGCTTAGCCAAGTAATAGATAAAAAAATGACCGGGCATATTGGTGAAATCGGTTTTGACTTAGGCATTGATCAAACAGGCGCCATTTGGATGTTTGAGGCCAATTCTCGCCCTGGCCGAGAGATTTTCCAGCATGTCTCTTTGAAAAAATCAGAATGGCTGATCGGGAAAAGAATCATGGATTTCGCATCTTACCTTTCAGAAACGGCACTCACCACTTCAGATCACGCGAACGTCTACTGACTACATTTTTGCCACATGTCGTGCTCTTAAATTTATGCTTTTTCTATGCTCTTTTCATGAGATGAGATACAATAAAATCAAGTTCAAGGTTGTTTCCGTGTTGTCGTGTTTGTTTATTGTTTCATCAATAAAAGCAAGGAGGCAATGATGATATGATTTCTCATTTTCAATGGAAACCTCTTTTTAAAAAAGCACAATTGCCAGGCTGGAAAATATCCTTTTTCCACAATGGTGCGCATTATGAAGGCATCTACCACAAAACAGGTGACATTGAATGGGGCTCTCAGCTTCCGCCCCATGAAGTTGAACCAACCTTAAAAGAAGAAATCCACGAATTAATGCTATTCCATGTCTATGATTAAACTGTTTAAGGAGCCCCGCCATGTTAGAAAAATTAAAACTTGTTTACGGAGACCATATCATCAGTACACCTACTCATGACAAACAAATTCTTTGGTATCAAACAGACGAAGGCGAAATATTTGGAGTAGACAAATCGGAGATTACAGCAAGAGAAACACTACTTCTCAACTCTTTTCTTACACCGATTGATCTATTTCAAAAAGCGCATACCGAGGGTGAACAAAGATGGTTCAGCTATCTTTTTGAAAACAAACCACTAACTGTCCAACATCCCGTCCGTGTTTATTATTTTCAAATGATCCATCAAGAGGAACAAAGACAGCAAATAAAAGAGGCTGTGAATAACAGCCTCGAACATACTCATTTCATATGGACAGGCCCTGAAACAGCTATGCTGATTCAACCAAATGCTACATCAGAAAATAGTCAATTAGATCAATTAAATGATTTGTCTCTGGCCATTACAAGTGATTTTTTAACAGACTCAGTCTTTATACAAGGGCAGCTGCATTTGCCAAATGACCATTTACAGATGAGATTATTAAATGAACAACAGCTCTTTGTATGCCACATGCAGCGAGAAAAGCTTAGATCAGGGGTTGCCACATTTTATCAATGCCTACCATCGTTCATTTGTTATGATGCATCTGTCCTCTCTCATGCTATATCAGATGCTTTTAAAGAAGCGATTGTTGACCGAGATGTTTACCGCACTCTCATGACCTATATGCAATGTAATTTAAACGCATCCAAAGCAGCAAAAGCATTATATGTTCACAGAAACAGTCTTCAATATCGAATTGATAAATTTATTGAGCGCACTGGGCTAGATATACGACATTTTTCAGAAGCATCGGCTGCTTATTTAATGATGACTCTACTCGATCTTTCATAAAAAACGAAGGTATGAGCATCCTGCCCAAAAATGAAAATAGGATGTTGTGCACGTTGTCCATTTACAGACTCTTCCCCATTTTATACACTTTATTCAACAATAAAGCGCTTTCAAAAAGAGAAACTGGGGAGGCTGACATCAAATGGCTGAAATAATGCTGAATCAAATTTATAAAGTGTATGATAACAAGGTAACAGCAGTAGACAACTTTAATCTACATATAGAAGATAAAGAATTTATTGTGTTTGTTGGTCCATCAGGCTGCGGAAAATCAACAACCCTTCGCATGATTGCAGGTCTAGAAGAAATTTCACAAGGAGACTTTCTGTTAGATGGAAAACGGATGAATGATGTAGCACCGAAAGACCGGGATATCGCAATGGTTTTCCAAAACTATGCATTATACCCTCATATGAATGTGTACGATAATATGGCTTTTGGGTTAAAACTTCGGAAGTTTCCGAAAGCAGAGATTGATGAGCGGGTTCGAAATGCCGCTAAAATATTGGGGCTTGAGCAATATTTAGACAGAAAACCAAAAGCACTGTCTGGCGGTCAAAGACAACGTGTTGCCCTTGGCAGAGCGATTGTACGTGATGCAAAGGTTTTCCTTTTGGATGAGCCGCTTTCTAATTTAGATGCAAAACTCCGTGTTCAGATGCGTGCTGAAATTTCTAAACTTCATCAGCGTCTGCAAACGACATTTATCTATGTGACACATGATCAGACTGAAGCCATGACAATGGCAACCCGCCTTGTTGTGATGAAAGATGGTTTTATTCAGCAGGTCGGAGCACCGAAAGATGTATATGAAAACCCAGAGAATGTGTTTGTAGGTGGATTTATCGGCTCACCTGCAATGAACTTTTTTACAGGAAAGCTCTCTGACGGCGCCATCGCGGTTGGAAAAACTCACATTCGTGTACCAGAGGGAAAAATGAAAGTATTACGCAGCCAAGGCTATATTGGAAAGGATATCATACTAGGCATCAGACCAGAAGATTTTCACGATGAACCAGTATTTATAGAGGCGTCTGAAGGCACAAAAATTAATGCTAACGTAGAGGTAGCTGAATTAATGGGAGCAGAAACGATGCTTTACTCTTCTATCGATGATCAATCGTTTATTGCACGTGTTGATTCTCGTACCGATGTACAGGCGGGACAGTCTATCCCTCTTGCGATTAATATGAACAAAGCCCATTTCTTTGATTCAGATACAGAATTGCGCATACGCTCAGCTGAATAAAAAGATATATAAGCAGCTCCATCACTCATTATTGGGTGATGGTTTTTTGTATGTTGACACAACAACATTTACCATGTTCTTTTCTCGTATGTTTTTTTCGGAAATAACCATAATACTTAGTACAAAGCAGTTACTGCATTGGGTTTCGCCAAGTGGCAAATGACTTGATCATTTCGCTGGTGCGATTCCAGCAAACCCAACCAAAAAAATAAATCATATACAAAAAGGAGAATCACATCATGGCAAATTCTAATAGTTCAAACCAATTACTAGTTCCTGGAGCAGAGCAAGCAATCGATCAAATGAAATACGAAATTGCTTCTGAATTTGGTGTAAACCTTGGAGCAGAAACTACAGCTCGTGCTAACGGTTCAGTTGGTGGAGAAATCACAAAACGTCTTGTGTCTTACGCTCAACAAAACCTTGGCGGAACAAAAGCTTAATTTCATACCTGGATCATAGAAGGCACCTCTTATGGTGTCTTCTTTTTTTGTTTTTGTTTTTATCCCTCACCAAACTCCTTTCAGCTCATATCATGTAGTAGAAAGGAGCGGATCTTCATGGACATTATTTCTGGTATGAACTTTGAACTTTTACAATTTGTAGGGATCTCTCTATTATGTGAATATGGTCATAGTATTCGGTCCTTTCACCTTTATAAAAAAAGCATCACATAAAAGTTGTACCATTTTGGGTTCTTTTCACTTATAGTATGTAGTGGAGGGATCGAACAGATGAAAATAGCTCTTTTCGGTGCTCATGGACGTGTAGGACAAGCATTTCTTCGTTTCGTTCAAGTAGATGATCGTTACATGGTTCGTTCATTGATTCGGACAAACCGAGAAGAAATGCTTGCGGGTATTGTTCAGTCACCGGCAATTCAAGAAATCGAGAAGATGTGCTTGAGACAATGAAAGGAGCAGATATTGTTGTGAGCTGTCTATCAACAGATGGTGATGATACATTATCTGTTTCAATGGAGCATATCGTACAAGCCATGAAGCAAACAAATACATCTAGAATTATTACAATTGGTACAGCAGGTATTTTAAAAGCAAGGCAGCAGCCGGAGCTCTACCGTTTTGAAACAAATGAATCAAAGCGGACTACTTCCCGAGCAGCTAAAGAGCATGCGAAAGCGTTTGAAATCCTTCAATCGACTGATCTAGATTGGACCATTATTTGTCCAACCTATTTACCAGATGGAGAAGTGACACGGTCATATCGCTATGAGAAAGATTTTCTCCCTATAGATGGAAAGAAAATTTCAGTTGAAGATACCGCACACTTTTTATATCAGCAGTTAAATTCGAAGGAATTTGTGCATCAACGCGTCGGCATCGCTTATTGATGTTGCAGCCTGTCCAAACGATATAACCTGTGTAAAAGTCGTCGACTTTTTCATGCAAAGGAAAAGAGCCTCATTCAATTTGAAGAGGCTCTTTTTTCTACTATTCATCAACTGTTTGCAACAGCGCCTTTTTGCAGTTCATACATTTGCGCATACAGCCCTTCTTGCTGCATGAGTTGTTCATGACTGCCACGCTCGACGATTTCACCTTTTTCTAACACCAAGATCATATCGGCTTTCTTAATCGTGGATAATCGGTGAGCAATCACAAAAGTCGTTCGTCCTTCTTTGACTACATCAAGCGCCCGCTGAATGATCGCTTCTGTTTCTGTATCAATGTTGGCGGTGGCTTCATCTAAAATTAAAATCGCTGGATCGTACGCCAATGCGCGCGCAAATGAAATCAACTGACGTTCCCCTGAGGAAAGGGTGCTTCCCTTTTCAACGACTGGTTCATCAAAGCCTTGCGGCAGGTGCTTCAATAACTCTGCTGCGCCTACTTGCTTTAATGAGGATTCAATGGTTTCTCTTTTGATGTCTTCATTTCCTAAGCTGACATTGGAGGCAATCGTTCCCGAAAATAAATACGGGTCTTGCAGCACAATGCCCATTTGTTTACGCAGCGTTTGACGCGACTGATCATATATGCTTTCGCCATCTATGAGAATGTCTCCTTGCTGAATGTCATAAAAACGCAGCAGCAAGTTCATGATCGAGCTTTTCCCAGAACCAGTATGCCCCACAAGTGCAACCGTTTGACCTTTCTTTGCTTCAAACGTAATGTTCTTTAAGACATTTTTCCCTTCATTATAAGCAAAGGTGACATCTTTGAACTGAACGTGTCCCTCCAGCTTCTTCTGAACAGGTTCTTCTACTTCTGTTCCTGGTTCATCTAATAATCGGAAAACCCTTTCCGATGAAACCCTTGCTAATTCCAACCTGGAGAATTGATTCACAATGCCTGTGATCGGCTGGAACAATCGATTTAAATAATCGACAAACGCATAGAGCACTCCAATGGACACAATGCCTGTCGCACTTAACGATGCACCGCCAAAATACCAAATAAGCGCCACATATGCTAAATTTCGCAGCAGGTTAACCAAGTTATGTGAAAGAAGTGAATTTAAATGGAGCATCTTTCGCTGATACCGAAAGTGATTGTTGTTCAGCTCATCAAATTCCTCTTTCGTCGCTTTCTCATGACGAAACGCTTGAATAATGGTCATCCCCTGAATGGCTTCATTTAACTTGGCATTGATTTCACTGATGATCGAACGAATTCGGTGATTGTACACGGATGCAAACTTTCTGTAAGTCATCGACCATAGGAAAATAATCGGTACTGCTACCAAACAAATAAGTGCCAGCTTCACATTTAATAAAAACATGGCAATGTAAATCCCAATCATGTAAATGGCACTCGTCACAAAATTAGCAAGGACTGTGACATATAGGTCACGAATGGTTTCCGTGTCATTGGTGATTCTCGCGACAACCTTTCCAGCCGGTAAATTATCAAAATATCGGATCGGCAGCGTTTGGATGTGCTCAAAGACGTCTACCCTCATTTTTTGAATAATTCGATTTGCAATCCTCTGGAGCAAGTAATGCTGCCCATACTGAAAGAAAATCGCAACGATGAGCAGCCCTAGATAAAATAGAACAAGCTGCACCAAACCACTGATTTCTGGCTGATAAAAAGCAAAAATCTCTTCTTTTGATAAGCGCTGTACCTCATAAGTCTCACGCTCGTTCCCATTATCAATGGTGAGCTGATCTCCCGATATCTTTCTGTTTCCATCAAAACGAATCGGCTCATTCACAAAATAGTAACCGAACCCGACTTGCACCACATTGATTTGCTTTCCAGATTCCATTCCATTGTTTAATCGATCGCTTCGTATATAGTTATTTCCCTGGTAATAAACGGTTTTGTCTGTCTTTTCATTGACTTCGACATACGGTTTTTCTACACCTAAAATATGATCATCAATCATTTTCTTCCCAATAAACGGTCCTGTCAGCTCAGCACCAACTGCAATCATTAGAAAGATTAAGGCAACAGACAGTACTTTCTTATATAGGAGTGCGTAGGCAAGGAGTCTTCTTCCTGTTGTCATGCCTCATCCCCTCCTTCCAGCTGATTTGTCAGCTGCTGACGCAAAAATTGTTCTTTATACCACCCATCCTGCTGGATGAGCTCGTTGTGAGTGCCCTTTTGGACAATGCGTCCTTCTTCCATGACAAGAATGAGATCCGCATGTTCAACAGCTGATAGGCGATGAGTCGTAATAAACGTCGTTTTGCCATGACGGTTTTGTCTTAGATTTTCTAGGATAGCGGTTTCTGTTTTTGCATCTACCGCAGACAATGAGTCATCCAGAATTAAAATGTCTGGATCAATTAATAAAGCACGTGCAATGGATATTCGCTGTTTTTGTCCGCCTGACAGCGCAACACCTTTTTCCCCAACCATGGTCTCCAGACCCTCCGGCAAAAGGCGTAGATCCTTTTCAAAGTAAGCATCTTTGATTGCTTGTGCTAACTCATCTTGTTTCGCGTCCCGATGACCAAAGCGCATATTCTGTTCGACACTTTTTGAGAAAAGAATATGATCCTGAGGTACGTATCCGATCCATTGAAATAACTGATCTAATTCAATGTCTTGGATTGGAACACCTGATAGCAATATTTGCCCATCACCTGCCGGGTACTGGCGCAGAAGCTGTTTGACAATGGTCGTTTTGCCGCTTCCCGTTTTGCCTGTAATCCCAATCGTCTGCCCTTTTCGAACGGTAAAGGACACATCAATGAGATTATCTTTAGGTGAAGTTGGATACCTGAATGTCACGTGATCAAACTCAATATCTCCAGGCTCTTGTAACGTTTTCGGCTGAGCAGCGTTTGTTACGTCCGGCTTGTAGCTGAGTGTATGATTCAACCGGTCTAACGACGCATTTCCTCTTTGCATAATATTAATCAATTCGCCGATCGCAAACATTGGCCAGATCATCATGCCAAGATAGACGTTAAATGCAACAAGCTCCCCAATGGTTAAATCACTTTGAAATACGAGATAGGCTCCGTAGCCGATTCCGATTAAGTAGCTGATCCCCACAAGTAATTTCACTGTCGGTTCAAACAAGGAATCAATGATCGCCACTCGCATGTTTTTTTGGAATACATCATCTGTCATTTCGCGAAAGCGTTCGACATCTTGTTTTTCCTGTACAAAAGACCGAATGACTCGAACGCCTGCCACTGATTCAAGAACACGATCGTTCATATCACCAAATGCATCCTGAGCGACAGTAAAGCGCTCATGGATTTTGCTGCCATAAAACGCAATTAAGAGCGCCATCAGCGGCATAGGGATAATCGCCATTAAGGTTAATTTCCAGCTAATTGTCAGCCCCATCGTAAAGAAGATCATCAGCATATAAGCAGTGGAATCAACCAAGGTCAGAACGCCAAAGCCTGTCGTTAAGGCCACAGCATTTAAATCGTTTGTTCCTAATGCCATTAAGTTACCGGTTTTTTTCTTTTCATAAAAGGTCGGTGTCATCTTCAGCAAGTGGCGCATCAGTTTCCCGCGCATCACACGCTCCATGACATTTGCGCCGCCAAATAACTGATACATCCAAAAATATGTAAGTGTATAGACGACGACACCGAGTAAGCAAAAAATGGTCACATAAAACAAAATACTGGATGTTGTAAATTGACCAGAACGAATGTCATCCACTGCCTGGCCAAGGTATCTTGGTGGCAGCATTTCAAGTACATTCACAATGAGCAGAAGCGTAATAGCGATTGTATAACGCCTCCACTCTTGTTTAAAGAACCAGCCTAATTTCGCAAATACTGAAAACATGTTTGTCTCTCCTTTTCAAGCTAGCCGCTTTCTAAATTTTCCTGCAAGTCACCTTGTTTCGTTTTTTGGGCTTTTATCATTTGTCTTGATTTTGGCATGTTCACATGCTTTCACTCCTCTTCATTTACTTGTTGTTTTCCATCCCTTTATTTCGGAATGCGAAATGAATACAACAAAAAAAGAGGCCACCGGCTAGCTAGCTGGTACGCCTCTTTTCGTCATGTAAAAAGGCGCATGTTGACAAATACGCAACATACGCCTTGATTCATCCGATCAATTGGAACATACGAGTTCCTTTTCAATGACCAATGAAGGTGTAATTGTCACGTGAATCAACCCATTCATGCAGTTTGATTTCATTCTTCCAATGTTGCACATGACATTTCCTCCTTTTGGCTCTTGAATCTTTTTTTATCTTATAGTGGCTGTCACCATTTTGTCAATAAATATTTTTCAATAAATGAAATTTTCTAACAAAAATCAATCTCTCTTATGTGTATCTTTTTCTATTAACGGGTATACCATGAGTGTAAAGACTCCTTTTGAAAGGAATGAGGACATTGTTTCAAGCTGATCGGATGGTCGTTGCGTTTGATGGACATGAAGACAGTAAGAAAGCATTAAAAAAGGCAATCGCTTTAGCCAAAACCTTGCATGCCAAGCTGACCGTTGCCTATGCCCATGATGGTAAAACAGGCAGACAGGTGTTTGATGCACCGCGCCCAATGACTGGCGGAGCTTATATCGGCGGTGGTACGGCAGATCTTCAAACACCCCCTGTGTATGTGCCTCATGATGAACAGCAAAGTCCCTTGATTTTTGAAGACCATACAGAAGAGGTCGTCGCAGAAGCACGAATGCTTTTAAATGAGGAGCAGTTTGAGGCTGCCATTGAAATTGTGGAGGGAGAACCAGCAGAAGCGATTATCGAATATGCTGAGGAAATATCAGCAGACCTCATCGTCATGGGAGCACGTGACCAAAGCAGATTAAAAAAAAATGCTATTTGGCAGTGTGAGTGAAAAGTTATCAGCAAAATCAGATATACCTGTGCTTATTGTGAAATAAATGCATCACAAAAGGCTGTAAACGAATGTTTACAGCCTTTTTTATTTATGAAGAGATCGATGCTTCACTTTCATGTTTAATTTTTTGCTGGAAGCCTTCCTGTACGCGCTTTGTCAGCTCGCCTGGAACGCCTTTCCCTACTGGCTCGCCATCTATTTCAACAATCGGAATGACTTCAGCCGTCGTCGAGCTGATGAAGATTTCCTGAGCGCGCAGCAGTTCTTCTTTGCTTATTCGATTTTCTTCAACAGTACATCCTTCTGCCTCACATACCTCCAGCAGCTTTCTACGGGTAATGCCGTTTAAAATGAGATTGTTTGCAGGGTGAGTGCGAATCACGCCATCAATCACGGCATATACATTCGAGGAGGTTCCCTCGGTCACAAAGCCGTCTCTTATCAGGATTGCTTCAAACGCACCAGCTTCAGATGCTTTCTGCTTTTCCATGATGTTATATAAAAGGTTTAAGCTTTTGATATCACATCTTAACCAGCGAAGATCCTCAGATAATATGGCCTTTGCACCAGCTGTCTGCTCTTGAACAGGCTTTTTCACCTGGAACGTATATGCCGTGATTTGAGGAGTGAGAGAATCGCTATATTGATGCTTACGAGGAGCGACTCCCCGCGTGACTTGAATATACACACCGCCATCTGTTAATTGATTGTGAGCGACGAGCTGTTTTAACTTTTCTTCCATATCAGATACTGTACCTTGCAGATGAATACCAATTTCCTTTGCACTCTTGAACAGACGCTCTGTATGCTCCTTTAACGTAAACAAAGTACCATTGTATACTCGGATGACCTCATAGACTCCGTCACCAAATTGATAGCCTCTGTCCTCAATATCAACATGTGCATCTTTTTTTTCAATGAAATCTCCATTGTACAATACTTTCATATGGAATCTCCCCTTCGCTTTGCAATAATGGTTGAATCTGATGCTATCTTAGCGGATAAATGAGTACGTTTCAATGATTATTCAGAATTATTTCACATCATATGAAATGGATAACTTTCTATTGTAACAAATATAGATTCATAACCAAAAAGATTCCAATTTTTTAGCATCTTCTATATTCATAGGCTCTTTTTTCCTGTATACTGACACCATATAAACATGACAAAAAACAGCGGAAAAAGACAGAATCTACTACATGATTCGACACAAATTTTTGATTTATTGGAGCGATTGTAATGCAACGGGTTAAAAAAAAACAGACACCTTCAAACACAATGCTGCTCTCAAAGGCGATTGGTTTTGTCATTCTGACACTGATCCTCTTTTTTATTTGGGATATGTCCAAAACCAATATGCAGGCAGCAGATCAGCCGGCGAAATTGTCTGCGAGCAGTCAATTTAGGGACACAAGCACTAGTATGAAAGCAAAAGATGCTTCTAGGAAAACATTAGATGCACATTTTAAGATCGATTCTAATAAACATGTAACGGATCAAACAATTTTTTTAACCTTTGATGATGGTCCATCAGCGACTTCAAATCAGCTGTTAGATGTGCTAAAAGCGCAAAAAGTGAAGGCTACATTCTTTATGCTCGGGCCGCAGATTAAAGAACACCCGGCAGCTGTGAAAAGACTCCATCAAGAAGGACATCAATTAGGGCTTCATGGTATTACCCATGATGTGAAACGCTTTTATCAAAAAAGTGATTCTCCTGTTAACGAGATGAAGGAAGATCAGCGCATTTTGGCTTCTGTCACAGGTGAGTATACCCATCTTGTAAGAACACCTTATGGCAGCACCCCCAATTTAACCGATCAGCAAAAAGCACGTTTAAAACAAAAAGGCTTTGTCTACTGGGACTGGACCATTGACAGTCTGGACTGGAAATATAAAAGCTCAAAATATGTACCAGAGGTATTAAATCAGCTACAAGTGCTGGAAACAAAATATCCAAAAGAACCAAAAATCATCTTAATGCATGATCAGCCGGCAACAGCAAAATACTTAAGCAGCTTAATCACGCAGCTAAAGGCAAAGGGCTATACATTTGAAGTTCTTGATGAAACAATGAAGCCGCTGCAGCAATAAAGAAAAACCCGCACCTTTAGGTGCGGGTTTTTTAATGATTTATAAAGCTTTCACGAGATCGCCAATTCGCTCATGAAAGACAAGATCAAAAAGCGGATCGAATTCTGTTTCACTCAAATTCATCATCACCATGAAGATGGAAGGATCATGGGCTGCGTCTTCTGGAATATATCTTGCTGGCGCTACTTCTAGGGAAGTCCCCATGACAAGGAGCATGTCCGTTTTCTGAAGTGATGCCTCCACTTGGTCTAAATGTTTGACCATATCTCCAAAAAGAACAACATCTGTTTTTAGCACACGTCCGCACGTACTGCCATCAGAGGAAACCCTTTGACAGACAGGCACCTCTTCTTTTAACAAATAAGGCAAATCATATACCGCCTGGCAGGATGGACAAGTAGCCGTTTGAATGGAACCATGGAGTTCATATACGTGCTGGCTTCCCGCCTTTTTATGAAGACCATCAATATTTTGGGTAAAAATATCCACATGCTTCCCTTGTTGCTCAAGGCTGGCTAAAAAGATGTGCCCGCTATTTGGCTCGTATTCCCTGCTCATTTTCATCTGAAACAATTCCTTAAATTTCGGCCAAAATTGATGAGGATTTGATAAAAAGTAGGACCGGCTCATCGCCTCCATGCGAGAAGTATCTTCCGTCCACAATCCACCCGTTGATCTAAAATCAGGAATACCCGATTCTGTACTCATACCTGCACCTGAGAGTACTGTGATATGTGAAGCCTGCGATATTCTCTCTCTTAGCGCTTCCACCTTTTTTTGATCCACGTACCATTCCTCCTTTATTCACCCAGCTGTTTCTCGCCTTTTTGTTTCATATAAATGGTCTGTCCAGGGAAAGCAAATTCTACACCTTCTTCGTGGAAAATATCTATGATGCGATAGTTAATGTCCTGCTTAATATCAAGGTTTTCAGACCAAGCTGTCGTGTTTGTATAAAAGTTGAAAAACAAGTTCAAATAGCTGTCTGCCAGTACATCGAGATTCACCATAATCGTCTCCTTATGCACACCATCATGCTCGTGAAGCATCTGTTTGAGACGCTTAATACACTGATCAATGTTTTCCTTTGGTGTATTGTAGGAAACGCGAACAGAAAACGTAATCTGACGTTTATTCATTCTCGTCCAGTTTGTGATCGGCTCCTTAGAAAGCGTAGAATTCGGAACGGTCACAACGGCTTCAGCAGGTGTTCGAAACTTTGTGCTTCGAAATGTAATATCTTCAACAGTCCCAAGAACACTTGGTGTCTCCACAAAGTCGCCCATCGTAAAAGGCTTCTCTGTAATGATGACAATCCCTCCAAAAAAGTTAGCCACTGTATCCTGCGCAGCCAGCGCAAAGGCTAGACCACCTAAACCAAGACCTGCCACAAGTCCATTGACATCATAATTAAATTCTTGTGCAATGATACTAATACTTAGTGCGATAATAATGAAACGAAGTACCTTTGATAAAAACGGTGCTAAAATATCATCCATTTCTAATTCAAATTTCGAATTGACCTTTTGAAATAAGAAGGAAGATGCTGCGGTTAAATTACAAAGTCCCCACGTCAGCATCAAAATAATGGAGGATCTATACAATTTAATGATGACATCCATATGATGCTCAAAGTATGGCGCCTGTCTTAACGCAAAATATAAACCAAGTGCCACGAAAAACAGTCTGGCTGGTTTTTCAAATGCCACAACAATTTGGTTAATGACCTCCGTCTTCGACCGATTTGTCAGCCTAAACAGAAGTTGAAATAAATACTTCGTAAATACTTTCCGAAGCAATAAAAACAGCAATAAAATACAAAGGCTGATTCCAATTTGGATCGCAATATCTACTGTAAAATATGTATCCATCCATTTTTGTGTAAACATGTCTGTCTCTCTCCTTTAAAACAATCCTCTCTAGTTTATAATATAACCTTCGTTCATGTCCTCTCTTAAATGTCTGACCTCTACATAAAAAGCCTCGGGAATAATCCCGAGGCATGATGTTCAAATATGAAATTTTGGCTAGAGACATATCGACGGGCAGCAAACTACTTTTTCTTCTGAGCCTGATCAAGGAGAGTCGCTTTAAACATTTCAGCATCCGTTTCGGCCTTAATACGTTCTTCCACTCTAATTCTCCCTTTACCCAATCATCTCGCCTCCTTTTCATCATTATAAAACATCAGAATTTTCAGTCAACATGACGAAAGCACTAATATTTTGACGAACGCTGACGATTTGGACAAAATTGATCGAAGAAAAAATGATGTAGTTCAGATTTACTCAATAAGAGCTTGGGATATTCCTGCAACTTTTCACCTTTTATACACGATGCTTTCTCACCACAAGCCATGTTCCATTACATACAGCTCTCCCTCGTTCCATATAGTAAATAAGGAAAAACAGCAAAAATTTGATATGATAAGACCAGAACTTATGTCAGGAGCTGGAGCATGTGTATATTATCGCACATAGAGGGTCATCAAGCGCTGCCCCAGAAAATACAATCGCCGCATTTGATTTAGCTGTTCAGCAGGGTGCGGATTATATTGAGTTAGACGTCCAGCTGACAATGGATCAGCACGTAGCCGTTATCCATGATGATACCGTTGATCGAACGAGTAACGGAAGCGGATTAGTGAAAAGTTATACACTTGATCGGCTGAAGAAACTGGATGCAGGAAGCTGGTTTGATTCTCAGTACGCCAACGAACGAATTCCCACCTTACAGGAAATCCTTCAAAGATACAGTCAGCGTGTCGGGATACTGATTGAGATCAAGCATCCAAAACGTCAGATTGGGATTGAAAAGGCAGTTGTCGACATCATCAACCGGTTTGCCTATTCCCGTCACATCATGGTTCAATCTTTTGATGCCAATGCCCTTCAAAGAGTCAGAGCTTACGCCCCTTCTCTTCGAACAGCTTTTATTATAAAACCCTCTGCCTTCAAACTGACGAAAAGGAAATTAGCGGAGTACAACTCCTTTGCGGATTGCCTTAATATGAAGAAAACGCTGATCAACAGATGGCGGATTGATCGCATCCACTCAGTTGGAATGGATGTCTTTGTATGGACAGTGAAAGACCAAAAAACAGCCGACAGGATCAAAACATATCCCATTGATGGAGTGGTGACGGATCACCCGCCATTTTTTCTAAAGGAGAAATGATGTAAATGAAGGCATATCTCGCCGTATTTATCGGCGGATTGGTTGGTACCCTTTGTAGATATGAACTTAGCCAGTCCGTTGTCAGCCACACATTCCCCTATGCAACACTGATTGAAAACATTACAGGCAGTCTGCTTCTTGGCTTTTCAACAGGGTATTTTATGTTTCGGAAGGAAAAAAAATATCTTGCTGCTTTAATCGGAACAGGATTTTGCGGTGGTTTTACGACAATGTCCACTTTTTCTAAAGAAACAGTTCTCTTATTACAGGATGGACTGTTCACATCAAGTGTCATGTACATTCTACTCTCAGTGATTGCTGGAGTGGGCGCTGCCTTATGTGGACTGATCACCGCTCAGCACTTCTTTCAACAAAATGAGCAGCCGAAAGGAAGCAGATAAATGATTGTATTGTATACAGCTGTTGCTGGCGGGATGGGCAGTGCCCTTCGTTTTTTCCTCAGTCAATCGATTCAGAAAACCAAGTTTCATACTCGTTTTCCGTATAGTATTATTCTTATCAACTTACTCGGTGCAGCCGGTTTAGGTTTACTGACAGGTGCAGTGACTGACAATGATCCGCTGCTTATGATCATTGGGACTGGTTTTTTCGGTGGTTTTACAACATTCTCTACATTTAGTGTAGAGGCTGCGTCCATGCTGCATGAGCGGCAAATTGGACAGCTTGCTGTCTACTTATTGGTCACCATCATCGGGTCTTTATGTCTGTTTGCTGCGTTTTATCAAATAGGACAGCATCTTTTTTAAATATTGGTGATGGCGGCTAAGCTGATGAGCAGCTGATCCATGAGCTGACGCTTCATCAAAAAGAGTGTTTTTTCACTATAGCCGATTTCCATTGCACATTTTGCCATCCGCCAATCTCGAAAATATTTATAATCAATGAGCTGCTGCTCTATTTCATCCAACTCTTTTAATGCCGTTTCAATACAAGCAACGATGAGTTCATACTGACTTTTTTGCTCTTCTAACTTTTTCCGTGTCATGTGGTCGAGATGATGCGGGCTTCTTTTTTCAAGCTGCCTTTCGATATTTAAGATCGCTGCTTGATAATTTTTGAAATTCTTTAAATGAAACTCAATTCGTTTCATTGAGGTTTTTTTCTCCGTGATACTTGCTGTTTCGTACCAAAGCATGTCCATCCCCCTTTATCGAACGTTTGTTCTTATTATATACCGAACATATATTCGTTTAAAAGAGACTAAATACCTAAAAAAACCTTGAGCTTATTTTTCGCTCAAGGTCATTTCGTTTACTAGCAGCGGCTCCTTTATATCAAGCCCAGTGCGTGCACTGCCTTTTTCTGCCGATGTGACGCCTTTTTTTAAATCAATCTTTTTAACGTAACGTCCATCCATTTCCAGCACTTTCATTCGAATATCATCAAGATAGATGGATTGTCCTTCTCTAATATCAATATTCTCTTTTAAGATGAGCCCGCCAATTGTATCAATTTCCTCATCATGATATGAAATCTCGATCAAATCTTGAACTTCATCCAATCTCACTTTGCCATCTAAAACATAATGATGATCGGCTCTTTTTTGAATAACTGGCTGCTCATCTTCATCGAATTCATCTCGAATATCTCCGACAATCTCTTCTAAAATATCTTCCGTTGTGACAAGCCCAGACGTTCCGCCATATTCGTCAGTTAAGATCGCCATATGCATTCGATCACGCTGCATCTTGACGAGAAGCTCTTGAATAGGAATCGTGTCGATGACCTCAATCACTGGATATATATAATCTTGAATTTTCAGTTGATCTTTTTCCCCTTGATACACAAGATCTGCAAAGAGCTGCTTTTTGTTCAGCATGCCGATAACATGGTCTTTATCTCCTGAAAACACAGGGAAACGTGTATACTTTTCCTGCGTCATGATGGCGAGGATATCATCTAACGGCATATCTTCTGGAATCGCACAAATTTCTCTGCGCGGTATCATGATCTCTCTGGCAATTCGATTATCGAAATCGAAAATCTTGTTCATATAATTATATTCTGATGGGTTGATTTCCCCATTTTTTAAGCTCTCAGATAATAAAATCTTCAGTTCCTCTTCAGAATGGGAATGTTCTTTTTCAGACCCCATATCGATGCCCATCATTTTAGTTAACAAACGGGCTGACCCGTTTAACACATAAATGAAAGGGAACATAAGGATATAAAATGCATGCAGCGGGCCTGACAGCCATAGCGTCATTTTTTCCGCCTTTTGAATGGCAAGCGTTTTTGGTGCAAGCTCACCTACAACTACATGCAAAAAGGTAATAATAGAGAACGCAAGTGTTGCTGAGATCAGGCTGATTGCTGAATCAGGAATGTTTGTCAAACCAAAACCTCGAACCAAAAGTTCTTTCACAGCCGGCTTACCAATCCACCCTAAACCAAGGGATGTCACTGTAATACCGAGCTGACAGGCTGACAAATATTCATCTAGCCTTGATGTCACCTTTTTCGCCATGATGGCCTTTTTGGACCCTTCGGCAACAAGCTGATTAATTCTTGAACTTCTCACCTTGACTATGGCAAATTCAGATGCAACAAAGAAAGCTGTTAAAGCAATCAAAACACCGACTATACTCAGATTAACAATATCGTCCATTTAACCTTGCTCTTTCTTAGAAGAACAAGGAGTCACCTCCTGATTGATGATGTTATGTTTTGCAAAACGGTTAACTGATTAAATAAGACGACTTTGAGGGCCCCACTTAACCACCTCCGGTTCACGTAAAATTCCGCCTCTCTACATATATATGAAACGGTATTCATTTTATCTTACCATAAATAATCTGAAAATTCCTGTATCATCATGCCGTTTTTGACATGACTGACTAAATTGAGGGAAATCCTCCTCTGTTTCTTCTTATTGGCAGGAAATATGAACAATTAACTTGTGTTTCAGACTAGAATTATATTAAACTATTTTCATAAACTATAACGTGACGGTTAGGAGGAGATGTTCAGATGGGGCTGAGAAAAAGTATCGTATTGGTGAACTAGCACAGATTGCACAGGTAACGAAACGAACTGTAGATTATTATACAAATCTAGGTTTGCTTGCGCCTGTTAGATCTTGCTCAAATTATCGTTATTACGATGAATATGCTTTAAAACGATTACAATTAATCGTTCTTTGCAAACAGCAGAGATTGGCTCTTTCTGACATCAAATCCAGATTAGATGAACAATTTCCTTCTCAAAAGGAAGATCATGATGAACTTGTCCATTTAACCTCTGATATCGATCGGATGAATGAGCATATGGACCGCATTTTGGCACGTTGTAAGCAGCTTCAGCCAGAACAACGTGAAAAACTAAAAGAACAGCTTACTCCTGAAAAAATGACGGCTGTCCAATCATTTTTACTGCTGTTAAGTTAAAATTTTTACTAAACAGGAGGTGTTACCTTCGTTCTCAAAGTCAGAACGAAGGCCTTAATTGGACATAGTTAATTTACTCATAGTTGCTTTACTTATAGCTTTAACCGCGTTTTTCGTTGCATCAGAGTTTGCGATCATTCGCTTAAGAAGCTCAAGAATTGATCAGTTAATCGCAGAAGGTAATAAAACAGCAGTTGCTGTCAAGCATGTAACGACTCACCTTGATGAGTACCTATCAGCCTGTCAGCTTGGTATTACCATTACCGCCCTTGGTATTGGTTGGTTAGGGGAAGAAACAATTGCACATATGCTTGCTCCACTATTTGTAGAGCTGTCCATTCCTCAATCAGCTAGTTCTATTGTCACTTTTATTATTGCGTTTAGTATCATGACGTTTTTACACGTTGTCGTTGGAGAGCTTGCACCAAAAACACTCGCCATTCAAAAGGCGGAGCAAGTATCCCTTCTATTTGCTAGACCACTGATGATCTTTTACAAAGTGATGTTCCCGTTCATTTGGGTATTAAATGGTTCTGCTCGTTTGTTAACAAAAGCGTTTGGTCTTCAGCAAGTATCTGAGCATGACATGGCGCATTCTGAAGAAGAATTGCGGATTATTTTATCAGAGAGCTATAAGAGCGGCGAGATTAACCAGTCTGAATTCAAATATGTAAATAAAATTTTCGAATTTGATGACCGTCTGGCGAAAGAAATTATGATTCCTCGTACTGAAGTTGTCAGCTTCCCTCATGATATTACCATTGAGGAAATGTTGAAGGTAACAAAGGTAGAAAAATATACACGTTATCCAATTGAAGATGGCGACAAAGACAACATTATCGGTGTTCTAAATATTAAAGAGGTTCTCACTGCCTGCATTAGCGGTGAGTGTTCTACAAGTGATACGATCGAAAAGTTTGTGAATCCGATTATTCATGTGATTGAAACGGTTCCTGTTCATGATTTATTGCTCAAAATGCAGCGTGAACGTGTACACATGGCCATTTTATCTGATGAATATGGCGGTACAGCAGGTCTTGTCACTGTTGAAGACATTCTTGAAGAAATCGTCGGTGAAATTCGTGATGAGTTCGACATTGATGAAATCAACGAAGTGCGTAAACTTGGAGAAGACCATTACATCTTTGATGGCAAGGTCCTTGTTGATCAAGTCAACCTGCTATTAGGTATACAGCTTGATAATGAAGAGGTCGACACAATCGGCGGCTGGTTCCTTACTCAGAAATATGAAGTAGAGAAAAATGACGCCATTCGTGAACAAGGCTATGAATTTATCATTAATGAAGTCGATGGACACCATGTGGCATACATCGAAGTAAAAAAGTTAAATGAACAATTATTAGAAGCAGCTGAAGAAGGCGCTTCTTAATAAAAAAACGACCCTTGCCTAAGCAAGCGGTCGTTTTTCTTATGACTTTTCAATTAATTGAGCTTCTAGCTCTTTGATTCTCGTGTTTAATACTTCCGTCATGGCACCTAGTCTTTCTTTTGGCGGCAGATGGTCAAATTCAGACAGCTCAATCGGTTCACCGATGATTAAGCGCATTTTCCCTTTTTTGAAAAGACTTTTCGCATTTGAAGGCCCTTTGTATGCGGCTGGAACAATTGGCGCTTTACCGAGCTGCGCAATGGTCACTGCCCCTCTTTTTAAAGGAACATCCTCTGTTGTACGTGTTCCGCTTGGAAAAATTCCAACGATCTTTCCCTCTTTTAATAATTTAATGGGCGTTTTAATACTGCTTGGCCCAGGGTTCTCTCGATCAACTGGAAAGGCATGAATCTTTTTTAAAAATCCACCGATCCATTTATTCGCAAACAATTCTTTTTTCGCCATGTAATGGATCTCAAACGGAAGAATTCCTGCGCCTAATGCAAGAACATCCACAAAACCCTCATGTGTACAAGCAATGACAAACCCCCGATCAGTTGGCAGATTCTCTTTTTGATATACTTTGATTCCACCTCGGAGACCAAATATTAATTTGACGGTATAGCCTGAAAATTTATACATAGTGCACTTCCTTTGTTTGAAAAATGAAGGATTTGTCTCTATTATAACAAATTTTTTATTACCTGGTACTAAAAATTTATGAGCAGCCCAATCCTCCCTGTCTTTTTCGTTTAAAATGAACGTTCTGACTGTATTTAAGCACATGGTTTTAGGGGAGAATAGAATAGGAATTGTGTCCAATTTTGTCGTTTTTCGATGTTTTTTCCTGATTTGTTCTATTGAAAATACTTTATAAATGATGCAAATTTCGCTATGATAAGGAGAAATGATTTTGATTCGGCGAAAGAAATGAGTAATGTACGGTAATGAGAAGTTTCGTGCAACTTTATGCCTTTCTTATGCGTGTATAACATAGAGGGGAGAAAAATCAGTGACGATCGATGAAATTTATCAAATGTATATGAACGATGTTTACAGGTTTCTGCTCTCCATGACAAAAGACAAACATTTGGCAGAGGACTTATTGCAGGAAACCTTTATGCGTGCTTATATACATATTCATTCCTACGACCATAGCAAAGTGAAACCTTGGTTATTTCAGGTGGCACGAAATGCTTTTATTGATTATGTCAGGAAACATAAAAAAGAAGTGACCATATCGGATGACCTTATTGGCGGTCTTTTACAAACGTCTGTACAAAGCCCTGCTGAACAGGTTGAAATAAAGGAAGTACTCACAATGTATTTGGAGCAGCTTCCAGATAACTACAAGGAAGCGTTGACATTGTATTATTTAAAAGAACTAAATTACAAGGAAGCATCCAAGGTCATGAATATTACTGAAGCAAATTTTAAAAGTGTTTTATTTCGTGCAAGGCAGCGCCTAAAAGCACTTTACAACAGAGGTGTTAATGATGAATGAAGAGTTTAACAAGCGATGGGAAAAATATAATAATGGTGAGATGAATGAGGAAGAAATGATAGCGTTTGAGGAAGAGCTTGAAGAAAACGAAAAACGCTTAAGCCAGGAACTGAACGACTCGGATTGGACAGATTTTTCCATCAGTCCTGAGAAGCAAAAAGCCATTTTACAATACGGAAAAAGAAAGTCATATTTACGTATTTCCGTACTTGCTGTCATATCGACACTCATTATTTTACCGCTTTGTACATTAGGAAGTTATCTATACTACGGCGTTGGCGGAGCCGAGAGCAAAGGCAATCACTTCATGGAAACAGCCGCTGTCACCGTCGCTTTGACCAAACCAAACGTGGCTATAGATATGAAGGATTTAAAAGGTCAGGTCAAACTTTTTGGGATGAACACCGAATTGAAGCTGCAAAAACAAATTGGCAATAAAACAGAAGCCATTGGCAGTGAACAAATCGAGATGTTTTTCGATAAATTAAAGCAGCCTACCATCTCTTATTATGGTGACAGCGCACGCGAAACGGAAGGTTTCTTTACTCATCCTTCGGCGCAGGCAGATGCCTCAAAAAAACAAACACTCACTACGTTAGACAAGCTTCCTGAAGGAACAGTAAGTGAAGTGTATGTATCCTATGACAAAGCTTACACACCAAAGGATGTTTATTCCTTTGCTAAAAAATACGATATGAAAGTGCTGTGGAATGCGATTAAAACAGAGGATTCATTAAGTGGAAATCAGCGGCCAATCGGCTTTCCTGGGAAAGACTCTGAATTTTTAAAAGAGCTTCAGCACACATCCAAAACTGAGGTAGATCAATTCAAAGATGCCCTTGCTTATGTCAATCAGCACCCGACCTGGGCAACAACGATCTCTGGCAGACCTGATCTTGATCTGTCTAATCGTATACGCTATATCGATCAAAATGGCGTCACGGTTTATGGCTCTGTGGTCACTGGACCTTCTAAAGAAATTGAGAAATTTGTGAAGACAAAACGTATTAAAACGGCAAAAGTGAGCGAGGTGGAATTATGGAATTGGTAAGAATCTTTAAAGAGCATAATGTATTTGGCTGGATTTCTGTCGGCACAGCAATATTATCCCTGCTCATGCTAAACCTCGCCATTATCAGCAACGTGACATTTTATTCTTTTCAAATGCTTCCTTTTGCAATGGCCGCAGTTCCATTTGGTATTATTGAACTGTTCATTAAAAAAGGCCGTACGGGTCCAGGTTTCCTCGGTGTCGTACTGAATATCTTTGTCATTGTTTGTGTCTATGCCATCGTATCAATCGATGTCGATCTTCAGTTAGGTTTTTAGTCAGCAATCAAAAGCAAAAGCCCGTGTTACTTGACTGCACCAAGAAGCACGGGCTTTTTTAAGTTATTTTTTATTCAATTCTGAGTGCTTTCTTGAATATAAGAAATACACAACCAGCCCAATGGCAAGCCAGATTAAGAAACGAACAAAGGTGATTGCACCAAGCTTATAAATGAGCAATCCGCAAGATAGAATAGCCAAGATCGGAATAAGCGGAACTGCTGGGCATCTGAATGCTCTCGGTAAGTCCGGCTGCGTTTTTCTCATCACAATGACCGCCACTGAAATCAAAATGAATGCTGAAAGTGTCCCGATGTTCACTAGGCTTGCCAGCTCATCAAGTGGAATAAATCCACCCATTAATGCTGACAATGTACCGAAGAACAGTGTATTGATGTAAGGTGTTTTATGCTTTGGATGAACCTTTGATAGAACCTTCGGCACCAAACCATCACGAGACATAGCAAACATCACGCGTGTCTGGCCGTACAGCATGACAAGCATCACGGTTGTCATCCCTAGGATCGCACCGACATCCACAATACCCGCCACCCAGTTTTGTCCGGCTACTTGTAAAACGAGAGACACTGGATGTGATACTCCCTCAAAATTCATGAAAGGAACGATGCCCGTCATAATCGCACTAACAACAACATAAAGCAGCGTACAAATCAATAAGGAAGTTATAATCCCTCTAGGCAGGTTGCGTGATGGATTTTTTGTCTCCTCTGCCGCAGAAGCTACTGCATCAAACCCGATAAATGCAAAGAATACTAGGGCTGCTGCACTTAAGACCCCTGATGTCCCAAATGGAACGAATGGTGTCCAGTTTTCAGGTTTTACATATTTCACAGCGACTAAAATAAAGAGCAGAATCACAGCAATTTTCATAATAACCATGATGTTATTTACTCGTTTTGATTCTTTAATACCAAAGTACAACAGGAAAGTGATGACCATTAAAATAATAAATGCTGGAAGATTAAAATATGTCACTTGCCCCTTTAAACCACCTGGTGCTGCTGTTAATTCAACTGGTATATGAATCCCTATCCCATTTAAAAATGACACAAAATAGCCTGACCAGCCCGCTGAAACGGCACTAGCGGCCAGCATATATTCTAATATTAAATCCCAGCCAATGATAAACGCTAGAAATTCCCCCATTGATGCGTACGTAAATGTATACACAGACCCTGATACAGGCACTGTGGAAGCAAATTCCGCATATGACAGTGCTGCAAACAAACAAGCAAGACCTGCGATGACAAATGATAGAACAAGTCCTGGCCCTGCTGTGACGGCTCCTGTACCTGTCAGAACAAATATCCCTGTCCCGATTATGGCTCCAATGCCAAGCATGGTTAAATCAAATGAACCCAATTCCTTTTTTAATGCTTTTTCCCCTTGTGTTGCCGCAATGAGCTCTGAAATGCTCTTTTTTCTAAACAACGAATTGCTCATACCATCACTCCCAAAACTTAGTATCAGTCTAAAGACGCCACATTCATGTAATTCACAATATTTTCTGAATATTTAGATTAAATTTAGCACAATAAATTGGTGGCGTAAAATTATTATATATGAAAATTAAAAAATGAAAACACTTTTTTTAAAAATAGAGTGAAAATTCTTATATATCAACGAAATGTTTGTCAATAAGTAGGTTAGATTTTCTCCATTCCTTATTCAATTGATAGCTTGTCTTTCTCTATTTATTATACAACATAGAAGATTATATTTTTTAGTATACTTATTATGCAACAAAAAATAGACCTTTTTTTAAAAAGCGGGTCCACAATTATGTTATTTTAAAGCCTTTAGACTGATAGTGATCTATGAGAAAAGACCAGTTCCGCGGCACAATTGATATATGAAAAAAGAGACTGCTTCATAGCAGTCTCTTAAAATGAATTAGTTTACAAATGTTTTCGCTCCAAGATAAATGGGCTTCCAATAGCTTGATGTCATATCACTGATCGTTACTCCGTCAGAAGCAGCATGGATAAACTTGTTGTTCCCAAGGTAGACACCCATGTGAGATGGACCCGATTTATACGTTGTAAAGAAGACAAAATCTCCAACTTTTGGTTTGGATACACTTTTCATCGATCCCCAGAAGCCTTCAGTGGTTTGTCTTGAAATCTTTTTTTGTTTGTTAATGATATACCACATAAATCCGCTGCAATCAAAGCCCTTCGGTGTCGTTCCACCCCATCTATATGGAGTACCGTTTTGCGCTTTAGCATCTGCTATGAGCTTAGACGTGTTTAAGGAAGAAGTAGAGACTGTTTTTTCTTTTACAGGTTTCGTCTTTACTTTAGACGTCTTTTTCACCTTTAGCTTTTGTCCGATTTTGATGAGGTCTGTTTTAAGTTTATTTAACGATTTCAGCTCTTTCACAGTCATCCCATATTTTTTGCCAATCTTCGATAATGTATCGCCTTTGACAACTTTATGAGTGGCAGTTGCTGAAGCCGTTTTTACTTTTGTTGTTGTTTTTGATGTTTTCACTGCTTTTTTCGAAGAAGTGCCATTCACTTTTAAGGTTTGTCCAACATAAATTACGTTAGATTTCAGCTTATTGTCTGATTTAATTTTGCTCACGCTTGTTTTGTATCTTTTCGCTAGAACAGAAAGAGAGTCACCTTTTTGAACTTTTACTGATTGTGCTGAGGCAGCTCCGGCAAATAATGTCGTCCCAAGTAGAACTGCACTTGCAGCTGTGATCAATTGTTTTTTCATTTGTTCCTCCTGTATGTATCTATCTGATCCGATTTTTTATCTACTCCCTATTATAAGGATCAAATACCAGAAGAAATAGTCTTGACTTCCTACGACATTATGCTTATTAATTCGGCAAAATTTATTTTTTTTTAGGGTTCTTTTTATTTCATTTTCATTACACAATCATGACAAAATAATCACACCTTGTCATGGATAAATGATACATTCATTTCTCTTTTTGGTTCATTCTATGTAAAGTGGACCTTTACAATTTTAAAGTGAACTTTACGATGCTGTAAAAAGGAATCCACACTTCTGCTCTACCATTGTAAACGTAAGAGCGATACATAAACAATGAGGAGGCAAAATGAATGAGTGTGTTGAAAAACTCAAAAACGAAAATCGCTGCAGTGGCAGCAGCATCTGTGCTATCGATTGGCATTTTTTCAGGGATTGAATTTGGACAAGCTGACAAAGCTGAGGCTAAAAAGAAGCCGAAAAATGATGTGCAAAATGTGATCGTGCTGATTGGAGATGGCATGGGAACACCTTATCTTTCAACTTACCGCTCATTTAAACACAACGGTGACCTTTCAAAGCAAACAGCGTTTGACCCTTACCTCACTGGCATGCATAAAACATACCCTGACGACTCTAAAAGTAACATTACTGATTCAGCAGCGGCTGGTACAGCCATGGCCACTGGTAAAAAAACATACAACAATGCCATTGGTGTAAATAAAAACGGCAAAAAATTAAAAACCGTTTTAGAAGAAGCCAAACGCAAAGGAAAGTCAACGGGTCTTGTCGTGACATCTGAATTAACGAATGCCACGCCTGCTGCGTATGCCACTCACGATGTGTCTAGGAAAAACACAGCAGCCATCGCTGATGATTTCTTCGATGAGAAAATCGGTAAACAGCATACAGTCGACGTCATGCTTGGCGGTGGACTTGTCGATTTTGTGCGAAAGGATCGTGATCTGACGAAAGAATTCAAACAAGCCGGTTATGATTATGTCACCAATAAAGCCGCCTTACAAAAAAACAAAAATGAAAAAGTGTTAGGCATTTTTGCTGATGGAGGTCTAGATAAAGCCATCGATCGTGATAAAACGACTCCTTCCCTGCAAGATATGACATCCTCAGCCATCAAACAGCTGTCTAAAAACAAAAAAGGATTTTTCCTTATGGTTGAAGGCAGTCAAATTGACTGGGCTGGACACGATCATGATATTGTCAGTGCGATGAGCGAAATGAAGGATTTTGAGAAAGCATTTGAAGAAGCGATTCGTTTTGCGAAAAAGGATAAAAACACGTTAGTCATCACGACAGCAGATCATTCAACTGGCGGACTTTCCTTTGGAGCAGACGGTTCGGGCAGCTGGGATTACAAGCCTGTCAAAGCAGCGAAAAAGACGCCTGACTTTATCGCAAACAAAATTGTCAGCGGCATGCCTGTTGAGTCAGCGCTGAAACAATATATCAATCTTGATTTCACAAAAGAGGAAACAGCCGCCATTCAAAAGGCAGCTGAAACAAAGGATGCTGTTAAAATTGATGATGCGATTGAAGAAGTGATCAACACGAGATCACATACAGGCTGGACCACATCAGGTCATACCGGTGATGAAGTTCCATTCTATGCATATGGTCCAACAAGTGAGCAGCTAAAAGGTCTGATGGAAAACACCGATCAAGCAAAGCACATTTTCAAACTGCTGAAAAACCAATAAAACGAGCAAAAAAGATGTCTGCTAAGAGACATCTTTTTTCGTCTTTTTTATGCGAGATATTTCCTATGAACCCCTTTTCCATCATAAGAAAACATGACTTCTTTTCCTTCAAGAACGGACTCGATATGCACACTTCTTCCCCATAGCTGATATAAATACGGCAGGACTTTTTCTAAGTATTTCAGATCAAGTTCAATGCCTTCATACCAATGCTTGATATAAAGTTCATTATTTTTTAAATAGTCGCCATCAATCACGGTCAAATACGGAAAGCCGCCATTGACTCTCATGCTAACTAACTGATCACGTACCGCCTTCCATTCTTTATCAATGACTTTATAATCTCTCCCCTGCTTTTGAAACAAGTACAAGTCTTCTCTCATCACAAGGTCTTTCGTTAAGTAGTTTCGAATAAAGGAAATATCCGATTCAATTTCCCTGACTTCAAACATTTTGCTGCGGCCAGATCCTTCTGTGACCCCAGCTTTTTTTAATTCTTCACATGGATTGTCATAGCGCTCTTCGATATCTTCAAAAATCTTCAGCCCTAAATAGTAAGGATTGATGCCTGTTTTAGATGGCTGCACCACACCTGCATTTAATTTTGCGAACTCTATCGATTCACTTGAATCCAAATCAAGCTCCCGCATTATCCGTTGGTGCCAATACGATGCCCAGCCTTCATTCATAATCTTTGTTTCCAGCTGCGGCCAAAAATAGAGCATTTCTTCTCTCAGCATAGTAAGAACATCCCGCTGCCATGGCTCCAGTTCCCGGGAATGCGCTTCAATAAAGAGTAAAAGATCCTTTTCCGGCTTCGGCGGAAATTGCTTGACGGTTTTCTTTTTCTCACGCGTCTTCGGCTCATCCATTCCCCACAAATCATCATAAGGCGTTTGACGTTTTGGTTTATCATCTTCATCTTCTTCTTCATCGTCCATACTCCAGCTTAATTTTGATCGAACAAGAGACGGATCAATATGCTCTTGGATAGCCAATACCGCGTCTAAAAAGGATTCGACTTCTTTTGTCCCGTGAATATGCTCATATTCTTTGATCCGCTCTGCCGCTGCTGACATGCTTTCGACCATATCTCGTTTTGTGTTTTGGAAACGGCAATTATTTTTGAAGAAATCACAGTGTGCCAGTACATGAGCCACAATTAATTTATTTTGAACAAGCGTATTGTTATCAAGTAGAAAGGCGTAGCAAGGATTTGAATTGATCACCAGCTCATAAATTTTACTTAACCCTAAATCATAATGAAGCTTCATTTTATGAAATTGCTTCCCAAAGCTCCAGTGGCTGAATCGTGTTGGCATTCCGTATGCACCGAACGTATAAATAATTTCCGCGGGACAGATTTCATATCTCATCGGATAAAAATCTAGACCAAATCCTTCTGCAATTTCTGTAATTTCATCAATCGCTCTTTGTAAAAGACGTTTTTCAGATACGCTCAAGGAAACCATCCCTCCTCATCGGACTTATCCCTACTATATGAGCGTATGTAAAAAAACATGATGTTCCGCCAACCGTTTAGACGACTTCCATTTCTTTCGTGGATTGCCCGCCAAATGCTTCGAAATGAATATGGTCTGCTGGAATTCCCAGCTCTTTTAAAATATGAATGATCTCCTGTGTAAACACCGGGGAACCGCATAGATAAAATTGGCCTTTCCCTTCTCCGATTACCGATTGAAGAAATGGACGATCAATGCGGGAAGCCGCTTTCTCAACAAGCTCACCCTTTCCAGACTGCGCAAATTGTTCATTACATAGAATGATGCGCCCATGGGCAGCTGAAGCTAAAACGCGTTCAAACTCATTTTCAAAAGCGATGACATCCTCTAGTCGATCAGCATGAATCATCGTAAATGTCTGGCTGTTTTGTGCCGCAGTTTTCACTAAACCAATCATTGGTGTGACACCAGACCCTGCACTGATGAAATAAACAGGCTCATTTATGTCATCTTGCAAGCAGAACATTCCCTGCGGCATACTCACTTGAAGAACGTCCCCTTCTTCCATTTCATCATGCAAAAATGTGGACACATGACCATCACGCTTCACTGTAATACGGTAATAAGATGGATGATGCTCGTCTGATAAGCTGTATTGTCTGCTGCACATATAGGCTTCTCCTGGCATATCTGTCTGAACCGTAATGTATTGGCCTTCTTTATACATTGGCAGCTCTGATTCATCTTCTGGTACTAAATAAAAGGAGATAAGCGATGGAGATTCTTGCTTCTTTTTCTTTATCACAAACGGCTTCACATCTGCCCATCCGCCTGCCTGCTTCACATTTTCATCCATCATTTCTGCTTCAATGGTAATGAAAATATTCGCAATGATGTCATATGCAGCTTTCCACGCTAATAAAGTGTCATCTTCTTCTCTTAAACCAAACACATCTTTCATCGCTTCAATCAGGTGATATCCGACAATTGGGTACTGCTCTTTTTTGACCATGACACTGACATGCTTATGGGCAATTTGTTTGACCGCAGGAAGTAATTCCTCTAATCGATCAATGTGCAGTGCAGCCTGATATAATGTCGCAGCAAGTGCCTCTGGCTGACTTCCGTTCATAAGATTTGTTTTATTAAATTGATTGAGCAGCTCCGGGTGCTGGCGAATCATATTTTGATAAAAAACAGTGACAAGTTTGGTTCCCTCGGCTTTTAGTAGAGGAGCTGATTGCTTTATTGCATTCATTTGATCTGTAGATAACATCGTCATTCCTTCTTTCAAAAGAAGTATTTTAAATACATCTTTATCGTAATGGATGACAGTCTCTAAAAGCAATATTTATAATACATGTTTTAAATGTTGTCACATTTCACACTTTCTCGAACAGTTTTTGTCTAAAATGTGTTACGATGATACAAAACTCTATTAGGTTTAGAGGTCGTCAAAATGAAACTTACGAATTACACAGATTTCTCATTAAGGGTACTCATTTATTTAGCATCAAGAGAAAACAATGAACTGTCAAATATTCAGCAGATTGCCGATGTTTATGGCATTTCTAAAAATCATCTGACGAAGGTGATTTATCATCTTGGAAAACGCGGGTATGTAGACACGATTCGCGGAAGAAATGGCGGGATCAGGCTTGGAAAAAGCCCAGAAAGCATTAACATTGGAGAGGTTGTCCGTTATACAGAGGATGATTTAGTCATGGTTGAATGCTTTGATCCAAAGAAAAACGGCTGCATCATCTCCCCGATTTGTTCATTAAAGCATGTACTTCATGAAGCACTCACTGCTTATTTAAGCGTTCTTGACCGATACACACTAAAAGATTTAACACAAAACAAAGATGCTCTCAGGGAGCTCCTGCTTTAAGGCGAAAGAATTTTATTCTTTCGTCTTTTTCTTTACCTTCTTGTAATAATAATTTATTTAAAATTATTATAAATAAATATTGACTATCATGTTTGATTCAATATAATTAGGGTATATAGATTGCTAGAAAACACTTTTTTGTTTACAGGAGGAGAAAAGAATGACAAATTCAAATCATAAAAATTTGACAACGAACCAAGGCGTTCCTGTTGGCGATAACCAAAACTCAAGAACAGCTGGTCACCGCGGACCTACCTTTCTTGATGATTACCATTTGATTGAAAAACTCGCACACTTTGATCGTGAACGTATTCCAGAACGTGTCGTTCATGCTAGAGGCGCCGGCGCTTACGGGGTGTTTGAAGTAGAAAACAGCATGGAGAAACATACAAAAGCAGCCTTCTTAAGTGAAGAAGGAAAACAAACAGACGTTTTCGTTCGCTTCTCCACCGTTATTCATCCAAAAGGTTCACCTGAAACCTTACGTGACCCGCGCGGCTTTGCTGTCAAATTTTATACAGAAGAAGGCAACTATGATCTCGTTGGTAACAACTTGCCGATCTTCTTTATTCGTGATGCATTGAAATTCCCTGATATGGTTCACTCTCTCAAGCCAGATCCTGTAACCAATATTCAAGATCCTGACCGTTATTGGGATTTTATGACCTTAACACCTGAATCCACTCATATGCTCACATGGCTCTTCTCTGACGAAGGAATCCCTGCAAGCTACGCTGAAATGCGCGGTTCTGGTGTGCATACATTTAGATGGGTGAACAAATACGGTGAAGCAAAATATGTGAAATATCACTGGAGACCTTCTGAAGGTATTCACAACTTATCTATGGAAGAAGCAGCAGAAATTCAAGCGAACGACTTCCAGCATGCGACAAGAGATTTATATGACCGCATTGAAAAAGGCAACTTCCCAGCATGGGACTTATATGTTCAGCTTATGCCGCTTAGCGATTATGATGAACTTGATTATGATCCATGTGACCCAACAAAAACGTGGAGCGAGGAAGATTACCCGCTTCAAAAAGTTGGACGCATGACACTCAACCGCAATCCTGAAAACTTCTTTGCTGAAACAGAACAGTCTGCTTTCACGCCAAGTGCATTTGTTCCAGGAATTGAGGCATCTGAAGATAA
Organism: Bacillus sp. AM 13(2015); assembly: GCF_001518755.1. NCBI lineage: Bacteria > Bacillati > Bacillota > Bacilli > Caryophanales > Bacillaceae > Bacillus > Bacillus sp. AM 13(2015). The sequence continues at coordinate 40,520 of NZ_LKCP01000047.1, forward strand.
ACTGCTTCAAGGCCGTCTGTTCTCATATCCTGATACGCAGCGTCACCGTCTTGGTGCGAACTACATGCGCATTCCGGTTAACTGCCCTTATGCACCTGTACACAATAACCAGCAGGATGGCTTTATGACAACGACTCGTCCAAGCGGTCATATTAACTATGAACCAAACCGTTATGACGATCAGCCAAAAGAAAACCCTCACTACAAAGAAAGTGAGCCAGTTCTTCACGGTGACCGTATGGTGAGACAAAAAATTGAAAAACCGAACGATTTCAAACAAGCTGGGGAAAGATATAGAAGCTACTCTGAGGAAGAGAAACAAGCATTGATTAAAAACCTAACGGCTGATTTGAAAGATGTAAATGACAAAACAAAATTACTTGCAATCTGCAATTTCTATCGTGCCGATGAAGATTACGGCCAGCGATTAGCAGATTCACTTGGTGTGGATATTCGCGCTTATCTTCAAGGAAGCATGAAGTAAATCCATCTCGAAATAAATTGTTGGACAAAGGGCTAAAATGATCTTTATTTTAGCCCTTTGTCTTTTTTTGAGCGTGCTAGTAAAGGCAGTTATTGAGGGTTTGTCAGAACGCCTCGAGCACCTTTTACAAAAAATGTGCTTCTTTATAGTCGAAACACGTTAATACTAATCAAATGACCGGTCACCGGATGAAAATAAATTTCTGCATGTGCTGCAAAGCGAGTTGTGCCTTCCTTAACAGTTACGCGAAACACATCTTTTGTCTGCTCATCATTTACTTCTGTCCGGCCAATGTAATGATAATCGTTTAAAGCGGCACCTTTATATTCATCTTTCAACGCTGTGTACGCGAGTCTTTCCCAATTTTCAAACGGCTGCACCGCTGCTTTTGATGCAGGATGAATCATCAAACTGCCAAGCAAAACGATTCCTGCTGCAATAAGCATCCACCATTTCGGCTGCATGATATCATTGATCTCACTTTCATATATGTTTTGTTTAGGTTTAGCAGGCTGGTCCTTTTTCATACATGAAGCATTTATTCAGCCTATAATTCCCGGTACGCAATTCATGCGGACACCAACTTTTCCCCTGAAAAAGTCGATATGATCCGAGCAAACTAATGAGGACTTCTCAAGGGAAAGGAGAAGGTTTAATGAATGTGGCGGATTATGATAAAGCACTTTATTATACGCATCGCTCGCAATGGGATAATTTACTTATTCTTATGGTACGTACGCAAGATGATTTGCTCTCGAAACGTATTGAGCATTTCTTACATGCGTATCAATTTAACCGGAACGATGCAGATGTTGAAAAATGTTTATATGGGCTCCTGCAGTACATTGACCACGCTTCAGAGGCTGCTGCTTCTGAAGTTTATTCACAACCGATGTACACATAAAGAAAAAGGGCTAAAATGAAGTTTATTTTAGCCCTCCCTTTTACATACAATTAGCAGTGCGCTGTGATGGGAAACATAAAGTGGCCTTTTGCCCAGTGTTCCTTTGTGTAAATAAACAATGCATCCTCGTCATTTGGCTTTGTAACCGCGTGTAAACCTTCAATTGTCGTATCAGGCGTGAAATAAAAGATCACTTTTTCCGTTGTTTCCTTCACAATGCTTTCTACAACTTCTTGTACATTTGGCGTTTGAAGCGAGATGATATCAAACATATGCATCGTTTCATTTTCTTCATTCATCAGCACAATGGTATCTAATGCTTCAATATAAAAAATGTCATCCGGCCATACTAATGTAAAATAAAACATCAATAAGCTGCTGTGATGCTGAGCATCCAGCTTCATTGAGTGAGTTTGCCGCTTTTCTGCGAAACGTTCAAGTAATGAGAGGTCTTGCTCCAATGTCAGCTTTTTAACATCTACACCTTTTTTTATTTGAATAGCGCTTTTATTGATATTTAAGCTAAATTCACTTTCGTGATGACGGGTAAAACCAAATCTCGGATAAAAATCTAACACAGTTTCATTAGCAAAAAGAAAGATGACATCACACTCATTTTTGTATTCATCCATGATATGCTGCATTAACTTTGCCGCTAATCCTTTACGCTGATAGGCTTGATCTGTCATAACAGTGCCGATTTGAACTGCTCGATACGTTTGCCCATCAATGATCACTGACATAAGATAGACAGAAGCGTTAGAGATTACCTTCCCGTTATGTACAAAGGAATAAGGTATATATTTTTCATCCCAATAGCCTCTTTCGTACCAGTCACTAAAATCCAAATCAAATGTATCGATCGCAAGCTTATTAAAGCTCTCTTTTAATTTGACATCATGGCGATAATCACTTACTAATTCATATTTTCCCACTTTGATTCCCTCCCATTTTAAATTCACCTGTGATTGACCAGTTCATCACCTCCTATAAAATAAAAAAAGACTTGATGAGCATCCACTCGTCAAGTCTTTTACGTTTTTCTATTAGAAATTAGACTATACATGCCTCTCTTTTTACACAAAAGCGCACATCAAATAACCAACATCTGTGCTCTTTTTTATTCAATTCATTGAATTGAATGTGCGCTTAAAAGTTTTAGCATAACGACTAAGATCCTTTCTGTCATAGCAGCTCTTTTGGCTGATTTTTTTGATAATCCACTGCATACAGAGCCGCCTGGGTTCGATCTGCCAGCTCTAGCTTTGATAATACATGAGATACGTGCGTTTTGACAGTCTTTTCAGAAATAAACAGAGATGAGGCAATTTCTTTGTTGCTTTTGCCCTTTGCAATCTCAAATAAAACATCTCGCTCTCTATTGGTCAGCTCTTTCATCAATGCCCATTTCTGCTCTTTTGGCTCTGTCAGATGCTGCACAAGAAAGGTCGTGATATGACCATCTAACTGATAGGTGCCATTTTGTACTTCAATCATGGTCGAAAGCAGCTTTTCTGGTGCTACATCCTTTAATTGATAGGCTTTCGCCCCTGCTTGAATAGCGGGAATCACATAATCTTTATCCGCATAGCTTGTCAGGATCACAATGCGGGTGTCCGGCATTTCCAGCATCATTTGTTTCGTTGCCTCAATGCCATTCATGACAGGCATAGACAAATCCATTAAGACAATGTCAGGCTGAGTATCTCTGACAACCTCTAATGCCTCTTGCCCATTGGACGCCTCACCAACGATGTCCACATCAGGCTGTGTCTGTAAGAAAAACACCAGGCCTTTTCTCACAATATGATGATCATCTGCAATGACAACTCTCATGACGATCCCTTCCTTTCTTGTGAAAATGGCACTTTTACATGAATCGTTGTTCCTTTCCCTAACTCTGAATGGATACAAAATGTACCACCTGCTCTTCGGATGCGGTCGGACATCCCTTTCAGCCCAAGTGAAGGAAGGCTCATCTGCTCGTCATATTGAAAACCTTTTCCGAGGTCAATGATTTTCATCTCAAACGTGTCTTTTGATTGCTCAAGTTTGACCTCGACTTCTTCTACTTCCGCATGTTTTTGACAGTTATTCAGCGCTTCTTGACATACCCGAAACAAAGTTTCATTGTGAGAATGATCCATTTCTATACAGCCTGATAAAGATAAATTGCAGCGTAATCCTAAAAGCTGAGCATACTCTTCAATTGCTGTCGTAAACCCTTTTTCAAGGCCTCTTGGTCTCAGCTGCCAAATGAGTGACCGCATTTCAATCAGAGCGTCTTGTGACAAATGCTGAATAAAATCAATCATTTCCCCTAGATTCTGATCGCTTGTCATTTGCCGTGCAGCCTTAGCAGTCAGACTCACAGAGAATAGCATTTGGTTGACAGAATCATGTAAATCCTGTGCCAGCCGGTTTCTTTCTTGTAAAAGGGCGTGCTGCTGTTCATTTTGCACAAGCTTCATCCGCTGAATCGCTGTACCAATTTGAAGCGCAATGCTTTCAAGCAAATTCAGCTCTTCTTGTGTAAATGTGACTTTTCCCTTTGCCGCCACATTTAATAAGCCGAACGTACGCTTACATGCTTGTAGAGGCACCGTCGCATGATGTGTAATCCCCTCTGTATCCCCAAGCTTTTGTTCAATCGCCGTTTCAATCCGTTTGCAGTTCATAATATTGGTGGCTGATTGCAGTGAGCCTTTTGTGTATCGGTTGATGCAATAACAATCATTTTGACACATGAGCTGTTTTTGATGCTTTGCGAGTGCTTCAGGTAAAGAAACCTCTGCCATCAGCTCATATGACCCGTCTTTTTCTATAAAATAAATCCATGCTGAATGAAAGCCTGTGACATCCATCAGCATATGGAGCACTTCATGGAGCGTTTCTTTCATTTCCATGCCTTCATTTAGCTTTTCAGCAATTTCTTTTAACGTTTTTAATGTTTCAACCTTCTCTTGGTATTCTCCCATACTGTTTACCCCCGGCATTTGCAGCCTTCACTTATCATTACGCTCATTATACCATGAGTCCCCACGCGGATCTTTCTCCAAAAGAATGATTTCTTCTCATCCTTTTGACTGAGAAAAAAGCCATCATGCATTCATACATGATGGCCTTGTCTTTCGTTATTTCGCTGTTTCTTCCACAATATCATAAACGACTTTCATCACTTCTTCTGACAGATGCTTTAGCTTTTCTTCACTATCTGTTAAAGATGTGCCTTTGACTGCAATATAAAATTTCACTTTAGGCTCAGTGCCGGAAGGTCTTAAGCAGAACCACGAACCATCCTCAAGGAAATATTTCAGCACGTTTGATGCTGGCAGATGAATGGTTTCCTCTTTCTTTTCAGCCACAAGATGTCTTTGACTTGATTGGTAATCCTCGATCACTGTGATGCGCTGCCCTGCGATGGCAGCTGGCGGATTTGTTCTAAAGGTATGAAGGATCGCTGAAATCTGCTCTGCTCCCTCTTTTCCTTTTAAGGTTAATGACTTTAATCCTTCACGGTAAAATCCAAACTGCTTGAAAATATCGACAAGCGCGTCGTACAAGGACTTGCCCTGTTTTTTATAGAAGGCAGCGACTTCAACGGCTAATAGTGCCGCTTGCACCGCATCTTTATCCCGGGCAAAGTCACCGATCAAATAGCCATAGCTCTCTTCATAACCGAATTGAAACGTGTATTCTCCGCTCTTTTCAAACTGCTTAATTTTTTCTCCAATAAATTTAAAGCCTGTAAGTGTGTCTATCGTGTCGGCACCAAAAGCTGATGCTACAGCACGCCCAAGCTCACTTGTGACAATGGTTTTCATCACAACAGGACGAGGCGGCAGCTGACCCAGCTTTTGTTTTTCAGACAATAAATAATGGAGCAGCAGGGCGCCTGTTTGGTTGCCTGTTAAGACGGTAAATTCTCCTTCGTGATCTCTGACTGCAATGCCTAACCTGTCAGCATCTGGGTCTGTTGCAATGAGGATATCGGCATTTTGTTTTTCGCCAAGCTTGATGGCATACTCAAATGCTGCATGCTCCTCTGGGTTCGGCGAGGTTACTGTTGAGAACTGTGGATCTGGTTTTTCCTGTTCAGGCACAACCGTTACATGCTGATAACCTAGAGTCTGAAGTCCGTTTCTGACAGGGTGATTGGCTGTCCCATGAAGCGGAGTAAACACGACTTTGACATCGACCTCATGTGCCAGCTCAGGGTGCACACTTATGGTTTTTAATTTTTCAATATAAGCCTGGTCGATTTCTTCTCCGATCATTTTGATCAGCCCTTGCTGTTTCAACGTTTCTTCAGAATCAACTGAAATCGACAGTTCATTTTCAATTGCATCTACTTCTTGAATGACTTGATCTGCTTCAAATGGAGGCAGCTGCCCGCCATCTTCACCATACACTTTATAGCCATTATATTCTGGTGGATTATGACTTGCTGTCACAACGATTCCAGCAAATGCATGCAGCTCACGAACCGCAAAGGAGAGCTCTGGTGTCGGACGCAATTCATCGAATACGTACGTTTGAATGCCTTGTGAAGCAAGTGTTTTGGCTGCTTCCATCGCAAATTCAGGCGATTTATGACGTGAATCATATGCAATGGCGACGCCTCTTTTTTTTGCATCCTCTCCATGTTTCGCAATATACGCAGCAAGACCTGCTGAAGCTTTACGAACAGTATACACATTCATTCGGTTCGTGCCTGCACCAATCTCACCGCGCATTCCTCCAGTGCCGAACTCAAGGTTTTTGTAGAAACAGTCTTCAAGTGCTTGATGATCATCTTGATGCGTCTCCAGCCATTCCCTTAGTTCAGTATCCAGGTGCTTCTCATTGATCCATCGCTCATAACTCGTCTTCCAACTCATGGTCGTCCTCCCCAGCTCTTATCATCAATATAATAACATCTACAGTTATTTTATATGGAATCATCCTTTATGTCATGCTATATCATTGGCAGTTGGAAAAAATGCAGAATAAATAAAAAAAGCCGATACATGATCGGCTTTTCCTTTTATTCAGCATCAAGCGGTACGACTGCTTCATGGAATAATTGATCTAATTCTGTTTGATGTTTCTGTTTTGCTGCTTCATCCCAGCCAAAACGCTCTGCCATGTAATCAACAACAGGCTGTGCGTATTTTTTTGCCCAATTGATATTAAATAATAGGCTTCCTGTTCTTCTTAAAAAGAAATCGACAGGTGTTACAGCTAATTCTTCTTCGATCGCATAGACAAGCTCTGCCAGCACATATGCTGGAATGTTTCGTTTGTCTGCTTCCCCTTGAAGCTGCTCTACTCGTTTGTAGACACTGCTGACGTTTGAACCATATTTTTCAGCTAATTTTTGTGCAATCGGTTCTGTTAAACCAACAGATGCTCCTTCTGCTGTTTTCGCTTGAACAAAAGCTGCCATGTTTTTAGATCCGCCTACATGACCGCCTGAGATTGGCATATGTTTTGTTTTACATGGACCATAATCTTTGCCAGTCTCTTGTTTCAATCCATCACGTACGAGATCGACAATATGCTCAGCCATTTTGCGATAGCCTGTTAATTTACCACCAGCAATGGTGATTAAGCCTGAAGATGATGTCCACACTTCATCCTTACGAGAAATTTCTGAAGGATCTTTGCCCTCTTCATGAATAAGCGGACGAAGACCGGCCCAGTTGGACTCCACATCTTTTTCTGTAATATTGAGATCAGGGAACATGTACTGAATCGCTTGAATGACATAGTCACGATCGGCTTTTGTCATACGCGGATGCTCCAGCTGTTTTTTGTACACTGTATCTGTTGTTCCAACGTACGTTTTGCCTTCTCTTGGAATGGCAAAGACCATACGTTTATCAGGTGTGTCAAAGTAGATTGCTTGTTTTAATGGGAAGACCGATTGGTCGAATACTAAGTGAATTCCTTTTGTGTGCTGTAAGTGTTTTCCTTCTTTTGAGTGGTCCTTGTCTCTAAGCTGATCTACCCATGGACCTGTCGCATTGACGATCTTCTTCGCATACACATCGTATGTTTTCTTCGTCATAACATCTTCAATGACAACACCAACCACTTTGCCTTTATCATAAATAAATTCTTTTACTTTCGCATAGTTGACCGCTTCCGCTCCGAATTTCACAGCCTCTTTCATCACTTCGATTGTGAGGCGTGCATCATCTGTACGATATTCAACATAGTAGCCGCCGCCTTTTAAGCCGTCCTTTTTGACAAGCGGTTCTTTTGCAAGCGTTTCTTTCGCACTTAGCATGCTTCTGCGTTCGCTATGCTTTACGCCAGCTAAAAAATCATACACTCTAAGTCCAATAGAGGTTGAAAACTTCCCAAATGTCCCGCCTTTATGCATCGGAAGAAGCATCCATTCTGGCGTCGTGACATGAGGACCATTTTCGTATACGATGGCACGCTCTTTACCGACCTCTGCGACCATTTTCACTTCAAATTGTTTTAAATAACGAAGTCCGCCGTGCACTAGTTTCGTTGAGCGACTAGACGTACCTGCTGCGAAATCCTGCATTTCTGCAAGACCGACACGCATTCCGCGTGAAGCCGCGTCAAGTGCTGTACCAGCGCCTGTAATACCCCCACCAATGATAAACACATCATATGGTTTTTTTGTCATTTCCTGCAGCATTTGTTCTCTTTCTAAGCTAGAAAAAGTCATCTCTTGTTCCTCCCATGTTGTACGGTAAAGAAAAAGAGACCGCAAACACCCAAAGCGTATTTCTACACTTCGGTGCCTGCGGTCTCTCCAGTTCTCCAACCGTTCTATTAACTTACTTGAAGTATACCATACTTTTGGTTTATTTGAAAGCTTGAGCTGCTTTTACAGCCTTTTTCCACCCGCTGTATAACGAGTCACGGCTGTCCTCTTCCATTTTAGGGTCAAAGCGCTTGTCAAGATTCCATTGTTTTGCAATGTCTGAACGGTCGTTCCAGAAGCCAACTGCTATTCCCGCAAGATAGGCCGCACCGAGTGCCGTCGTTTCATTAATTTCTGGACGCTCTACTGGTACATCCAGCAAATCACTTTGGAAGCCCATTAAGAAATCATTCTTTACAGCTCCGCCATCTACACGCAAAGTTTTTAATGAGATGTTTGAATCCTTTTCCATCGCATCTAAAACATCCTTCGTTTGATAAGCAAGTGATTCTAACGTTGCACGGACAAAGTGCTCCTTAGAAGTACCGCGTGTTAATCCGAATACAGCGCCTCTGACATCACTGTCCCAGTATGGTGTGCCTAGACCAACGAATGCTGGAACGACATATACGCCCTCTGTTGACTCAACGCGCTCCGCATAGGCTTCGCTGTCTTTTGAGTCTTTAAACATTCTCAGCCCGTCGCGCAGCCACTGAATTGCTGAACCAGCTACGAAAATACTTCCTTCTAAAGCATATTCAACTTTACCGTCAATGCCCCATGCAATTGTCGTTAATAAACCATGATCCGACTTAATTGCTTTTTCCCCTGTATTCATCAACATGAAACATCCTGTACCATACGTGTTCTTTGCCATTCCTTCTTCAAAGCAAGCCTGACCGAATAGTGCAGACTGCTGGTCTCCCGCCGCTCCTGCAATCGGGATATTTCTGCCGAAGAAGTGATAGTCTGTTGTTTCACCATAGATGTGTGAAGATGGTTTTACCTCCGGAAGCATAGAAGCAGGTACGCCAAGGATATCAAGTAGTTCTTCATCCCATTTCAGATCGTAAATGTTGAACATTAACGTTCTTGACGCGTTGGAGTAATCTGTGACGTGTGATTGACCGCCTGTCATCTTCCAAATGAGCCATGTATCGATTGTGCCAAACAGCAAGTCGCCATTTTCTGCTTTCTCACGAGCACCTTCTACATTGTCTAAAATCCATTTTACTTTTGTCCCTGAGAAATAAGCATCAATGAGAAGACCTGTTTTATTTCTAAACGTTTCATTGTGTCCTTGCGCTTTTAGCTCTTCACAAATGCCTGACGTTTGTCTAGACTGCCAAACAATTGCATTATAAACAGGTGCGCCTGTATGTTTATCCCAAACAACAGCTGTCTCACGCTGGTTCGTAATGCCGATACCGGCGATTTGATCTGCTTCAATGCCTGATTCAATTAAAGCAGTTGAAATGACGGATAGAACAGAGCTCCAAATTTCATTTGCGTTATGTTCTACCCAGCCTGGGTTCGGAAAATATTGATTAAATTCCTTCTGAGCTGTATGTGCAATTTTGCCTTCTTGATCAAATAAGATCGCTCTTGAGCTTGTTGTCCCTTGATCTAAAGCGAGAATATATTTTTCTTTTGCCATGGTGTTTTCCTCCCCTTACATACTTTCATTTACAGCATTTGTTTGATTTTTCGTAGAGACATAGAGTCCTAACAATACCACAACTAAAATAACGCTTACAATCCAAAAGGCTGGAGTGATGTTCGCTTTAAAGGCTGCATTGTAGAAAACACCGCCAAATGCGCCGCCTAAAATTGGACCAACGACTGGCACCCAAGCATACTTCCAATTCGATGGACCTTTACCTGGAATCGGTAGAATCGCATGAGCAATTCTCGGACCTAAATCACGTGCAGGATTGATTGCATAACCAGTTGTTCCGCCTAATGAAAGACCAATTGCGACAATTAAGAAACCAACTATCAGCGGATTGATTCCGTCTGCGAATTTATTTGCACCAATCGCTAAGATTCCTAGAACCAATACAAATGTACCGATGACTTCACTAAGTACGTTTGCAAAAGTATGCGGAATCGCAGGACCAGTTGAGAATACACCCAGCTTTGCACCTGGATCGTCTGTTGCTTTCCAGTGCGGTAAGTAATGTAAAAAGACAATAATAGCTCCTAATAATGCGCCAAGCATTTGACCGGCAATATACATTGGTACATCAGCCCAAGGAAAACTTCCTTCTAACGCAAGCCCGATTGTCAGTGCAGGATTCAAATGCGCTCCGCTGATTCCACCTGTTGCATAAGCTGCTATGGCTACTGCAAATCCCCATCCGAAAGCGATTACAATCCAGCCGGACTGATATGCGAGCGATTTCTTTAAATTGACTGCCGCACATACACCGCCTCCAAAAATAATAAGCAGCATTGTACCTACGACTTCACCCCAAAATGGTGTCATGAAAATTCCTCCTCTGGTTCAGTTGCCATCCCCTATGAATGTGTAAAAAAGATAAAGAAAAAAGATCCACAACAAACATACTTTACATCAGGGTCATTTGTCACCTAGTAAAGCGCTGTTGTGGATCTCCGTTTCTCCATCACATGATATTAACTTAGTGCTATAGTATCAGAGGATGAAAACGTTGTCAATCAATTTTCACATTTTATCTTTTTCACTTTTGGAACGCTTTCCAAAGGGCTGTATTCGATGTTGTCACAGCTGTAGCACCTGCTTCAAGCGCTCTTTCTACATCTTCTTTTGTACGGATAAACCCGCCTGCAAATATTGGAATCCCAGCTCGCTCGCGCACTTCTGTAATGAGATCCGGCACGACCCCTGGCAATACTTCAATAAAATCTGGGCGATGTTTCCCTACGAACTCCATGCTTTTTTCCATGGCACTTGTATCAAGTAAAAACATTCGCTGAATGGCATATACCTTTTTTTGCTTGGCTTTTACTATGACAGAAGACCTAGTAGAAATAATTCCTGCCGGCTTCATTTCCTGACAAATAAATTCCGTTCCATACTCATCATGTTTGATCCCATGAATGAGATCGACATGGACAAACATTTTTTTATGATGGGCATTTGCCTCATTCATGATGCCCTTTAGCCGGCCTAAATGGACATCAAGTAAGACCCCATATGTAAATGGACTTTTTAAAAATTCCTCAAATTGCTTCATATTGCGAACAGCAGGTAGAATGGGTTGATCATGAAAACTCATATGCCGTCTCCTTCAAAGTGTATTGGTTCAGTCACCTCCTAACAGTAATAGAATCTCTTCTATTTTTCAATACACCTAGTGTATCCAATGCCGATTTTACTTAGCAGCGTATGTGCTTTTTCCATAGAAAAAAGCAGAGAAATCTCTCTGCTCAGATTGTTGACAAAGGGCTAAAATGATGTTGATTTTAGCCCTTTGTCTTCTTTTCAGCGTGATAGAAAACCTTTGCAGTCTAGGAAGGACGAGCACCGGAGCGGAGCGAATTTGACATTCGTGAGCACCGGAGCGCAGACCTGCGGGCGAATGCGAGGGTTTGTCTACACGCTGAGCAGAGAAATCTCTCTGCTATAACTGTGCCATGCTTTCTTTAAGCGTGTTTATAATAAATGAGGCGTCTTCGTCTGTTATATTGAGCGGCGGTGCAAGCTGGGCAACGTTATTATAGCCGGCAACCGTATCACCATTTTTCCCAATGATTAGTCCGCGTTTTTTACATTCTGCAATCAATTGACCGACAACCTGTGGATCAGCTGGTTTTTTGGACTGTTGATCCTGGACAAGCTCAATTCCAAACAGCAGGCCTTTTCCTCTGACATCACCGACAAATGGATGCTCTTTTAACTCTTGCAAACGTTCAAGCATGTCTTGCCCAAGCGTGTCAGACCGTTCTACTAATTTCTCGTTTTCCATGATCTCTAGGTTCGCAAGGGCAACCGCACAGGAAGCAGGGTGTCCGCCAAATGTATTCACATGGCGCAGCCTGTCATACGTATCTTCCCCTGCGTAGGCTTCATAGATTTCTCGTTTCACGCACGTTGCAGAAAGAGGTAAATAGCCGCTTGTGATCCCTTTTGCCATTGTGATGATGTCCGGCTTTACATCTTCATGCATAAAACCAAACCGCTTCCCTGTCCGGCCAAAGCCGCAGATGACTTCATCCACAATGAGAAGCGCTCCATGAGCCTCACAGATGTCTTTAACCTTCTTCAAATACCCTTTTGGCGGCATTAAGATACCGCCGCCTGTAATGATTGGCTCCATAATAACTCCAGCAATGGTCTCACTTAGTTCCCACGTCATCGCTTGATCGATTGCCGCTGCACTTGCCAAAGTTTCTTGATCCTCAGGATGACGATACATATCAGGCGGTGCGACATGGATAAAGCCTTGACCTAATGGTTCATATTTATATTTACGCTGCGCCTGCCCCGTTGCGGCAAGGGCAGCTGCTGTATTGCCGTGATACGACCGATACCTGGAGATGAACTTTGTTCTTGTGCTCTCTCCTTTTTGCGCATGATATTGTTTGGCGATCTTAAATGCGGCTTCATTGGCTTCAGAACCGCTGTTAGAAAAGAAGATGACATAGTCCCCTCCAAGCCATTCATTTAGCTTTTCAGCCAATTGAATCGCTGGCACATGACTTTGCGTCAGCGGATAATAAGGCATTGTATTTAGCTGCTTATATGCCGCTTCTGCAAGCTCTTTTCTGCCATATCCGGCATTTACACACCAAAGACCTGACATCCCGTCTAAATAGCGATTCCCATGAATATCTGTCACCCATGCGCCTTCTGCCTCGTGAATAACCATGCTTTCATTTTCCTTGTTTGTCCCTTTCATATGATGCCAGATCAACTGATCATCTTTCGCCTGAAGATTTTGAGCCTGCTCATGTATTTTCATCTTCCCGCCCCCATGTATCCGTTTTCATCACTAAAGAAGCTTAGACCGGTTCAGCAGCACATTGCCTCTCCATTCATTATATGGATGAAAAGGGAGGCATATGAAACTGAAACTAGGCCGCCTGTAAGAGAGAACCAACCGTTACTTTCATTATAAAAAAGGGGCCGGGCTGATTACATTAGACAGATCGTCAACTGATTGAAAAGAACAATAAGACATTCTACTCGGGTGCCTTAGCAAATCTAACAAAAATCGTTAACGGCGATTTCCTTGCAGGAATTCATATGCAAGAATCGCAAATTCAAGCGCCTGTCGTTTCGGGGCCTGCATCATATCCTCGCCAAGCAATGCATGCAGTTTATCTAGTCTATGATAAAGGGTCTGCCTGACAATAAAGAGCTGGCTTGCAGTTTCCTTTTTAGAACCGTTTGTTTGTAAAAAGATATTCAGCGTTTGATAGAGTCTCCCGCTATTTTGCTTATCATATAAAAGCACAGGCTCCAAATACTCTTTCACCATACATTCAAGCAGTCCGCTTTCCTGCATGACAGGCATGAGACGGAGCATATGCAAATCTTGATAAAATGGGCTTTCCACCCGATGGGGCATCACTTTCTTTAAATGCAGCACTTCTTTGGCTGCTTGAAAGCTTTTTCTCATATGCTGAAACTGCTCACAATATGGACCGATGCCATAATTGATCACGGTTCCGCGTGGCTGCTCCCGATCATACAATTGTTTGATGTCGCTTGCAGCCTTCTCTGCACGCTCTTTCCAGTCTTCTTTCTTTCTCGTGTTCAATAAAATAAACAAGGTTTGTCCTTGATGCTCATACGGAATCAAATGGAAACCCGCACGCTGAAAGATGGAGCGGCACGATACGAGAAAATATAGATTTCCTGCGATTTCTTCGATTTGATGATGCTTTTGAAAGAGCATCACGACACAGCCGGTTGGCTTTTTCAATCCTTCTGTTTCTTCAAGATGCTCTAATATATCTCTTTCTGTATGCTCTTCTTGGAACCATTTTTGCAGCCATTCGTTCTCTTTGGTCTTCTTCAATTCTTCTGTATAAAGCTCTCTTAGCGTTTGCTGGGCCAGAGCATTTGCTCCTTTATCCATTACGAGCAGTTCAAATTCTGAGAGTGTGTTTGTTTGATGAATGAGCACAAGGTCTGCAAATGTCTGCTTGAGTGCAAGCACTTCTTTTTTGGTCACTTCGTATCCTTTTGGCAAGGAAGCAAACTGTAAATAATTCATGACCATCTCTTCGGTTTGTTTGGAGGAATCACATAAAATAATCGGCTCCCCCTGAACAGGAATGAGTAAAAGAATGCCCCTTACGTGCTGATACACTTGATCCAAAATATCCATCTGCGGATGGGGAGTCAGCAAAAGCTCATTCAGCTTTGATGATAGTGCTTCTAGATCAGCCATCATTTGATATTGGCGTTCAATCATCATCGTATGGAGATGCTGTGTGATGTTGACGAATTTCACTTCTTTTGTAAACAAAATCAGCGGAAAATCTCTTTCTTCTGCATACACAATCAGTTCTTCCGGCAAATCGAATCTGAGCGGAACAAATTCAATACACAAGCCTGCTGCACCAGAATCGATCAGCTGTTTTAAAAATGCTTGAAACACATCCAATTGGTCATGGAATCCTGCGGCTGTTGTTAGTATGAGCTCTCCCCCATTTAACAAATCTTCTACAGCAGGCACTTCTAACACATGGACCCATCTGACCTGCCGAAACAATCCCTTTTCTCCTGCTAACACTTTCGCATGGGCAAAATACTTTGTTTTCAACACATCACTCACTTGAAAATGAACGTCTACATTCATTGATATGTCCCCCTTTGTTTTGCCGCCTATCCCCTATCCCAGAGGTGCATAGATAAAATCCATAATAAAACTGGTAATGTCACGATGCTTAAAACGGTACTGAGAAATGTCGTGCTTGAGACAAACTCAGGCTTCGTTCGAAATTGTACAGCCATGAGCGTAGTATTTGCTGCTGTCGGCATCGCTGCAACTAAGATCATAATTTGTTTCACTAGATCATCTACCGGTAAAATAAGTGTAAAGCCAAATGCGATGAGTGGTGAGATAAACAGCTTCAGCAATACAGCATAAGAAATGTTGCGATAATCCACTTGCTTAAAAGAAATGACGGCGAGCTGCATGCCTAAAATAAGCATAATCGTCGGTATGGCGGCATCTCCCACAAGCTGGACACCCGTCATCACCTCTTTAGGTAGTGAAAGATCCATCAGCTGAAATAATAGACCGAGGAGTGCCCCATATGCAACCGGCATACGCAGCACTTTTTTCAGCACGACCTTTCCATCCCCTGCATCCTCTCCGCCCTTTGCTGCATAATACATACCGATCGTACTCATGACAAGCTGCTGCAGCACCATTAAAACGATGGCAATATCTAAACCAGCTGCTCCGAAAACAAGCAGGACAACAGGCGTGCCGTAATTCCCATTGTTCATAAATGCTGACGATAGAATCATGGCACAATACATTTCCTTCGAATAACCATAAATACGAGATAAAATAAAGACACATAAAACAAGTGAAAGACAAAGTCCGACGACAAAAATAGATAGGTACACATAGTCCATCGACACTTTGTTTTGATAAAAGGTTTCAAACGCAAGAAATGGTGACATTAAATATAAAGACATTGATGAGAGCGTATGTATGTCAAAACCAATGGCCTTCTGCCCAATATACCCGATAAGGAAAATACCGAACACTGGCAGTAAGACAAGTAAAAACTCCATGCTGCACCTACTTTTCTCTAGATGAATTCCTATTTTTTGTTTCCTCATAATCATACCACTGTTAAACAATAAAAAAGAAGCATCCTTATGAAAGGCCGCTTCTGATTATTGGCAAAGGGCTAAAATGTTCTTTATTTTAGCCCTTTGTCTTCTTTTCAGCGTGATTGAAAACCTTTGCAGTCTAGAAAGGACGAGTACCGAAGCGGAGCGAATTTGACATTCGTGAGCATCGGATCGCAGGCCTGACACCGAATGCGAGGGTTTGTCTACACGCTGAAGCACCCTTATGAAAGGCCGCTTCTCTCCTCATCCAAATAGAACACTTCCCACAAATGACCATCAAGATCCTGAAAGCTCCAACCGTACATGAACCCATGATCCTGCTTTTCCTTAAACGGTGACCCGCCTGCTGCCATCGCCTGCTCCACCAGCTCATCGACCTCTTTTCGTGAATCAACCCGCATAGAGACAATGACCTCTGATCCCTGCCTTGCATCCACCAATTGTTTCTCTGAGATGGTTTGAAAATGCTTATGGGTTAACAGCATAACCGTAATGGTGTCACCAATGACCAAACAAGCTGCCTGATCATTCGTCAGCTGCTCTTGAAAGTCAAAACCCAGCTGCTCAAAAAAAGCCTTTGATTCCTTGACATGCTTTACCGGTAAATTGATATACAAATGTTTAGCTTGTCGCCCCATTTTCCTCTCCTTTTTGAACACATGATCTCGTTTCAGTATATTCAGATTTTACTCGAGCATCCCTTTATCACATGAAAAAATAAGTTCTCCTCCTTCTTTAGCTTATTTTTACAATAAATTATGATGAATCCAGCTGCTATGTCATTTTAAAAAATGTCATCAAAAAGAAGCGCCTTATGATAGGCGCTTCTTTTCATTATTTCTTATATTCAATATGGTACACATCTCTTCTTCGGTCTTTGAGCTGACGTACCGTTCCATCTTGCCGCTGTCTTCTTAAAATTTCTAAATCGACATCGCCAACGACAACCATTTCTATATTCGGATTACATTCTCCTACAATCCCATCTCTTGCAAATTCAAAGTCAGATGGGGCAAAAATCGCTGATTGTGCATATTGGACATCCATATTTTCGGTTTGCGGAAGGTTTCCGACAGTTCCAGAGATGACGGTATAAATCTGGTTTTCAACCGCTCTAGCCTGTGCACAGTAACGCACTCTTAAATAGCCTTGACGGTCTTCTGTACAGAACGGAGTAAAAATAATTTTTGCTCCTTTATCAGCTGCAATCCGAGCCAGCTCAGGAAATTCAATATCGTAGCAAATTTGGATCGCAATTTTACCACAGTCCGTATCAAATACCCGAACCTGATCACCTGCTGAAATCCCCCACCATTTTCTTTCATTCGGTGTGATATGGAGCTTATATTGCTTTTCAATCGTTCCATCACGTCTAAATAAATACGCGATATTGTAGATTTTCCCTTCCTCTTCAACGAAATGGGATCCACCAATGATATTAATGTTGTACTTCACAGAAAGGTCTGTGAACAAATTAATGTAGTCCTCGGTATATTCCGTGATACGCTGCACTGCAAGACTTGGGGAGCGCTCCTCTAAATAAGACATGAGCTGCGTTGTAAAAATTTCTGGGAAGACGGCAAAGTCAGCTGACGCATCTGATGCGACATCAACATAATACTCCACCTGATTCATAAATTCCTCAAAGGAATGAATTTGTTTCATCGCATATTGAATGACGCAAATACGAACTGGGAATGCCGATTTATAATATCTTTTCGATTGCGGACGATAATCGACGTTGTTCCATTCCATTAGCGTCGCGTATGTGCTGGATGCCTTATCATCCGGCAAATAATTCGGATTAATCCGCATCAGGCTGAATTCATTTAACAGCTGAAAAGATAAAACAGGATCATAAATTTGGTGAAGCATGACCTGCTCCACATATTGACGAGGCGTCATTTCCTCTTGGTATTTATGATAATTCGGGATGCGTCCGCCAATAATGATACTTTTCAAATTTAATCTTCTTGCTAAGTCTTTTCTTGCTTCATATAAACGATGGCCAATTTTCATGCGGCGGTACTCAGGACTAACCATAACCTCAATTCCGTACATATTCATCCCATCTGGATTATGGTTTGTGATGTACCCATCATCTGTGATGTCCTGCCAAGTATGACGGTCATCGTATTCATCAAAGTTAATTAATAAACTTGAACAAGAGCCAATGATTTCTCCCTCAAATTCAGCACAAAACTGACCTTCTGGGAAATGCTCAAGATGGCTTTCAAGATGCTCTCGTTTCCAAGGGTCCATGCCCGGAAAGCATACCTCCTGTAAGGCAATGATTCGGTCAATATCTTCTTCCCGGATATTACGGATCACCATTCTTTTTTCAAACCGCGTTAAATCGAGTTTTTCTGCCATGATGTTTTTGCCCCCTTACTGATCCTCTTTTTCAAGCTGATGGAATAGCTGGAGCAATTCGATTTCAGCCATGGATTCTAATCTCACATCGTATTCTTCAAATTGCAGCGTGCTCGTCACTTTGTTTGGGACGATGACGCATTTCATGCCTGCCCGTTTGGCAGCCACTGATCCATTCACTGAATCCTCAAAAGCCACACAATCCTTTGGCTCTACACCTAAGCAGCTTGCGGTTTGCAAATAAAGCTCTGGATGAGGTTTGACTTCTTCCACATCATCTGACGTGCGGATACATTCAAAGTAATCAAAAAGACCAATTTGCTTCAGGTGATCAGACACCCATTTATAGTCTGAGCTGGAAGCAAGTCCAATCTTGATTCCAAGTTCTTTTGCTGCCTGTAAATAAGCTTCTACGCCAGGTCGTGCTGATTCATCCTTCATTCTCTTTTGAAAACGAGAACGCCGGTCCGCTGTGAGTGCCTCATGATCTAGCGTCTTTCCTAGCTGTTTTTCTAAGTATTCAAACGGCTTAAAGCCTGCCTGCGTCCCGATGACGTTGCCCCAAACAGAAAGAGGCAGCTCCGACTCATGCTCCGCAAACATTTCTTGTAAAACTTCATATTCATGTGTTTCTGTATCTAAAATTAATCCGTCAAAATCAAATATAATCGCCTTTACCAACGAGGCCACTCCTTTTTTTTACGAAAGTCTTTAATATGATACTCAATGCTATCATATCGTGAATAAAATTGACTTTCAAAGATGAATGTCTGCTAAAATAATTATGTATAAAAGGAGCCTGTACCATTTTGTCAGGCTCCTACCCGTGTTCGGTTCATTCTGCAAGAGGTCCAAGCGCTCCGATTCGTGGAGAAATAGGCAATGTTGAAAAAGAGCGGGTTTGGTATTACAGATCTAAAGGTTTCTCCGTTCCCTTAAAAATAGTATGTGCGGCAGCCTTGTAAGTTAACAAGGAAGTTCACACCAACTTTTACGCATTTTGAAGGCGGCGGCTGGCAAAATCGTCTAAATCAAACGGAAAAGAAAAGCCGCATGCATTGACCTGCTCACGGTTTCGCTCGAATAGCTCACGATCACACTTTGTAATATGGCGTTTAGGTTTTACAATAATGGTATGTAATAGCTGAAGTCCCGATAAAATACGAAAAGCATCGTCCATCGTTCCGTTATAAACCCCTTCAACAAAGGTTAGCGGGCGTTCTTTTTGACGCGCAGCTGGGTCTTCATCGACAGGATGGGATAGAAGATCTTCAACATCCTTTGATATTTCTTCAATTGCCTGCTCTTGCAGGTCTGTAGCAGCTTTCATTATTCTCACGTGACATCTACCTCTCTGTCGTTATTTCTCCATTCAGAATAGCACAGAAAAAAAGGCGTTCGCCAAGGTAAGTGTTTCCTATATATACCCAAAGAGAGGAACGGATATCATGAACATTAAAGGACACACGCTCTCGCTAAAAGTAGGTGAGCAGCATCAAGATTCTTCACTGAGTCAGTTTTTAAAAACAGCCGTGTCGGCTTCAAAACCGATTATCCATTTTTGGATGGAGCATCAAAAAGTACGTTTAAATCAAAAGCCTGCCCATCACGCGGCAAAAGTCAGTACAGGTGATCACATACTGATCGATTTATTTGAAACGGAAGAAAGTGATGTGACGCCAGAATATGGTGAATTAGAGGTGCTATTTGAGGACGAGCACTTATTGATTGTGCAAAAACCCGCTGGACGACCGACGCACCCGAATGAAAAGGGACAAACGGGCACACTGGCAAACCTTGTGGCCTTTCATTTTCAAGCAAATGGCGAGGAAAAGCGAGTGAGACATATTCACAGACTCGATCAAGACACAAGCGGCACGGTCATTTTTGCTAAACACAGATTAGCCCATGCTGTGCTTGATCAAATGCTTTCTAAAAAAGCGATCAGCCGAACCTACATCGCCATCGCAGAAGGACTTTTCAAGAAAAAGAAAGGCACTATTGATGCAGCGATTGGCCGTGACAAGCATCATGCCGTCAGACGAAGAATCTCTCCTACTGGTCAAAGTGCTGTCACTCACTTTCAGGTCATGGACAGTAATAAACGTCTGCAAATGACAGCCGTCAAGCTGCAACTAGAGACTGGAAGAACACATCAAATTCGAGTCCATCTTAGCAGTCTCGGGCACCCTTTAGCCGGAGATACACTTTATGCCGGAGCTCGTCATCATATCAACAGATGCGCTCTCCATGCCAAACAAGTAGACATGACACATCCTTTTACAGGTGAGCACCTGAGCATAGAAGCACCGCTGCCTCTAGATATGTCTCAGCTCATGGACGAAATCATCCATTAAAAAAAGAGCCTGCATTTAAACAGCAGGCTCTTTTTCTTTAGACAGATGCTCTTTTTGCATAAATAATGTACCGCTCTGGTGCATTGCCGACGAAATGAAATGGATAGCATGTCGTTAACACCAGCTCTTCCTTTTTATTCTGTAAAGTAATAATGGATGTATCATGCTGATCCACGATTTTCGTATGTGTGATTTCATAAACAAACTCACCATACGGCACAGTGATTTTTAGCTGATCCCCAATATTCAGTTCACCTGTTCGGCGAAATACCGTGTCACGATGGCCAGATAGGACGATTTGTCCCTTCTGATCTGGGTAATAACTGCCTTTGTAATGCCCGACTCCTTTGGCAAGGTCATCAGCATCTGTCCCTTCGACAATGGGTAGGTCTGCTTTTAATTTCGGAATCGTCAGGATGCCAGAGGCTTTCCCCACATCAGGAGAAAACTGCTTCTTTGACATCCCTTGATCGTCCGCTACCGCTTTCTTTGCATCTTCTAATGATTGTGCCGTTTGAAGGTGCGTAGAGGCGATTTGCCAAATTCCCCAGCCGAGCAAGACAATTCCTGCTGTCATCACAGTAAGTGCAAGCCACTTTTTCATGCTTAAACTCCTTTACCTGTTACATTTCTCTTAGATGATACGGTCATTAGCTTGCTGCTTTTTCTTCTTGTTTTGCTTTTTGAATGCGTCCCTCTTTTTGATACACAATGGAAGCTCCTTCAAAGCTCTTCACAAAAGCGACAGTGGCTTCTAAATCCTCTGGACCTGTTTCAGGATTTTTCCCCAGCCGTCCTATCGGTGCATATTTACTGCCAGTTGCAGTTGCCATAAAATTATTCACCGTGAGTGTATACGTTTGATCGAGCGCAACAGCTGAACCATCTGGAAGCTTTAAGTCGACTACTTTATATGTTACCGGATCATAGGAATATGAAAAGCCTGAAATGCTATAATCTGGTCCAAATTGAGGAGAAATTTGCGCTTCAATGATCTCAGCCAAGTCTTTCCCCTTAATCTCAAGTTTAACTAAAACGTTGCCAAAGGGCTGAATATTAAACAGATTTCCCCACGTAATCGGCCCTTTTTCAAGGTTTTGCCTGATCCCGCCGCCATTCATCATGGCAAAATCACTTTTCATAGAATATCTCATACCATCGGCAATCAAATTACCGAGCGGCGTGTCTCCATCATTTGAATAGCCGCCTTCCATTTTGACACCCGCTTCTCCAACTACCTCACTAATAATCGGCTCAACTTCTTTCCCGTAATGAGCCAAGATGCCGGCTGCTTCCTTGTCCTTTTCAATACCAGACTGGTCTACATACTGGATATTTGCACTCTTTTTGACAATATCCTTCGTTTTGCGGTCAAGTGTTACATTAACTTCGCCAATGGCCTTCCCATATTCAAAGGCTTGAACAATTAATTTCCCATTGACCTCTCCGTTTACGACTTCGTGATTATGCCCTGCAAAGATGACATCAATTTCATCATCGCCTTCTTTGGCAAGCTTCGCACTCTCTCCAGTGATGGTATCTCCATTTTGCGAGGCTGTCATATGAGCTAAAACCGCAATGGCTTTGATCCCTTTTTGTTTTAATTCCTTCGCGGCTTCATTTACGGCTTTAACTTCATCTGTAAACTGAATGTCTTTAATCCCTTCTGGCATGACCATTCCTGCGGCTGATTTTGTCACAACACCGATAAATGCTACAGGGATTCCTTCGACATCCATGATTTCATAAGCAGGTAAAAGTGGTTTACCTGTATCCTTGTATTCACAGTTTGCACAAACGAGCGGAAAATTCTGTCCGTCATATCCCTTTGTGCCTTTAGGATGTTCTCCACCATTTATGATACGTAATAGCTCGTCCACCCCTTCATCAAATTCATGGTTGCCGACCGTGCCAACATCAAAGCCAATGTTCTCCATGAGTTCAACCGTTGGTTCATCTTGCAGAAGAGAAGATATTGGAGAACTGCCGCCAATCATATCTCCAGCATGGACTGTGATCGTATTTTTGTTTGCTGCTTGTTTTTGTTTCATATAAGCCGCCACATAATCCATCCGTCCGTACGTTCCTTTATTGCCATCACCTTTCAGATCCAGTTCGTATTGTTGATCAATTTTCCCGTGTAAATCATTCATGCTTAAAATGGTTAATGGGACTTCCCCAGTTCCTTTTGCCGGCTGATAGCCAGCCTGTTCTGCTTCTTCTTTCGAAGCAAAAAAGATGCGTTTATCTACAGCGATTTCTTTCCAGCTGTCAGGCGATACGTACGTTTTCGCTGATGAATCACCGACGTAGCGTGTCAGTCCTTTTTTCTGTTCACGTGCTCTAAATTCAAACGGCTGTTCCAGCAGCGGATCCGCTTCATTCCAAATGCCAAGCCCTTTTTCTTTCGCCTCTTTGACAGCTTTTTGGAACGTCTGATAATCCTTTTCATCTCCAACCGGCCAGATGAAATACGTAGGAGCATATCCTTTTATCACAAGCTCTAAATTCGTATTGACCCCTTTTTTGGTTTTCACTTGAGCTAAAAGACGTCCATAGCCGTCCTTCGCTTCTGGACCAATCTTTAATGTGACTTTATCTCCGCTTGAAAGAAGTGTGTTTAAATAATCCACCGCCTTCTGTCCAAAATGCAGCTGGTTTTGATCTAATTCATTTTTTGGCTTATGGTACGTTTCCGGCGTGTCCATATTCACAAAGCGCACCTTTGTTGTACCAAGCACAGGCTTCTTTAAATGAATCGTATCTCCATCCACCACCCGGTCAACCGTTGCCTCGTATTCTTTCTTGATTTTTGGCGGCTTTGGCTGGCGTTTCAGCAGGCTGACATCACCTTTGTGTCGTGGAAGCACCTGCAGCGAATCATACCTGCTTAACACTCCTGTAAACTCATACCATTTCCCTTTCTTCACTTCATCAATGGCACTTGTATCCACCATCACTCTAAGGGTGGTGCTGTGATATTTTTTATCAATGATCACCACATTGTATCCACCGCCAGCCGGCTGCTCTGGTTTTGATTCAACATAGCCTTTGACCTTCACAAGTTTTCCTTCATGTTTACGTGCCTGATCCGTTTCTAGTTGTTTCACGGAGACTCGCTTCGTCTTTGGTAAGGTTTGATTCACACCATCGATCTTCAGGCGGTCTCGATCCGGCACAATTTCAATCAGTCCTTTATAAGACGTGATCTTCCCCGATACTGTCACCTTCATGCCAGCTTTTAGTTCTGGGAAGTTGTCAGGCTGTGCTGAATATATATTGATTCCAGCTGATTTGTCTTGAATGTAAGTTGACAGTTTCCCATTGCCTATAGCCGATTGATCTGCTGTCACAATTCCGCTCACTGTCACTGTCTCTCCGATTAGCTGACGGGCTTTCTTGATTTTCATTGGCTTCTTTTGGTTCCATACCGTTTCCTTCTTTTCAGACGCCCTGGCTTGTTCTACTGTGATCATGCCAGGCAGTAAAGTTTGCAGACTAAAGATCACCAAAACCAAACAGCAGATCATTCGAATGGATCGAACACGTTTCATTAAACCTCTCCCCTTCCGAGCTTCATCTCTCATAGTGTACTAAGTAAATATTGATGGTAGATGGATTTCTTGTAAATCTTATGTCTGCTAGCTCATTGGAAACGTAATAATCACCCGTGTCCCCTCGAAGCTTTTGCTTTCAAAACGAATGCTGCCGCCATGGCTTTCAATGATTTTAATCGTCATCATTAAACCAAGGCCAGTCCCTTTTTCTTTCGTTGTATAAAAAGGTTCACCCAGTTTTCCTATTTCGTCTTCTGGTATGCCCTTACCTTGGTCTTCAAAGATCAGCATCATCTGATTATGTTCCAATACGGATGTGACCTGAATAACACCTGTCACACCATCCATCGCTTCAATACCGTTTTTAAGAATGTTTAAGAAAACTTGTTTCAGCTCATTCGGTATACCTTGAATGTTTGGCAGCGACGGAGACAAATTCTTTTGAATAGACACGCCTTTTAAAACCGCTTGTGATTCAACGACCATGATCACTTCTTCGAGCAGAAGATTGACTTGTACCGGCTCAAATTTCACCGATTTGCTTCTAGAGAGCACAAGGAATTCATTAATAATGGCTTCAAGCCGATTAAATTCAGACATCATCACATCTGCATAATCCTTCTGATATTTCTTACTTTGAATCATCAGCTGTAAAAATCCCTTTAACGACGTCAGCGGGTTCCTTATCTCATGGGCGATGCCGGCTGCAAGCTGACCAACTGCGGACAGCATCTCTGACTTCATTAGCATCTTCTCTGACTGCTTTTGATTCGTAATGTCCTCTGAAATTCGCATCACGGTAGACTGCATTTTGTCAGGATCATCAATTCGATGTAAAGAGACCCTCTCCCATCGTTCACGGCCTGATAAATCCTGAAAGTACAGCTCGCCTGTCCAGCTGCCTTCTTTTAAACAAACGTCCCATTGCTTTTCTAAATCATCACATTGACACAGAGAATGGTAGACAGAAAAGATATCTTTGCCGATCAGGTCATATTCATGCTGCTGCACAAACTGGCAAAAACGCTGATTCACGCATTGGATGACCCCTTCCTCAGTTGCAACAACAATATGAATATGGCTATTATCCAGTGCTGTTACCGCTAGATGAAGTGACTGTTTGATTTTTGTCATTTCCGTCATTTTAATCCACGTCATCACCGCTCCCTCATGATCTTGGTCAAGAATAGGTGTGATGTGAACGGTGTATTGTTCTCCTTCATTCGTTTCAATTTCTCGTTCGATGACGCGCTTGTCCGAGATAACGGATTGTATGTCATGATAGAGCGTTTCCTGCGTAAGTTTCTTAGCCATCGATTGAAAGGATTGCTGGTGCCTTATTTGAGCTGAAGTAAATAAAGAGGCAGCTGTAGGAGTGTAGTAGCGAATATTCATGTCTCGGTCCACAAACAACGTCGTAAGCTCCGGCTTGACAGAAGGTCTATACAGTTCTTCCCTTGTTACCCTTAAGTTGTTTATGATATTAATAAAATGATCGTGTTTTTTCTCAAGCTCCGCTATTTGCGTGTTATTCGCTTTTAATTGAGCCCTTGCCTCCTGCTCTTTTTGTTTGACTTCATTTAGTTCATTTTCTAAGTCGACAATACGCTGTTGATAGACTGAATTCTGATCTGGCATCCCATTTTCCCTGCTGTTCTTTTGATTTTTCCCTCTCTCATTCATTCGAATGAGAATGACGTATACTCCTTTAAAACGGCGATCAAAACTCTTTACAGTAAAATCCGCATACTGCTTTTTTCCTTTTTCCTTCCGAAATGAGAACATGCTGAAACACAACCTCTGTCTCGTCAGTCCACACCTTTTGAAAGGTTTGGCTTAACATCTTTTTCAAATATTCAGGTGTCACATATTCACATGATTGATCTGACACTTCTACATGGTCTAAGAAGGAATAGGCCCCATTTGACATCGCCAGGATTTTGTTACAATCATTAATGACTATACATGCATCATAATCCTCGCTTACATCCTTCATATATTGTGCAGCTCGCTTTTTTAACTCGGCATCACGTGCGTCATGTACCCAAGGGACACTAGGTGCAGGAACGTTGGAATAGGTGTAAATGTTCCACTTCTCATTGAACAATTGAAACAATCGAGGGATATTGGGGACAGTTTCATTTGGCCCTAAAATCAACACCCCTTGATCTTTTAAAGCATATTGGAATCGGGATAATACTCGTTTTTGCACTTCTGGCTCAAAGTACATCAGAACATTTCGGCAACTGATAAAATCGAGGTGGATAAATGGTGAATCAATCAATAAATTGTGAGGAGCAAAAACAATATGTTTTCTAAGCGACTGCTTCACAATAAAAGCGTCACCTTTCTTTTCGAAATATCGCGCCCGCCATTTTTCCGGTATGCTTGCAATAGATTCTCTCGAATAAAGACCTTTACTAGCTATTTGAATGGCTTTTCGGTTGATATCTGTCGCAAAGACTTGAAGTTCAATGGACACATCTCTTCGCTTCATTTCTTCTAAAAATAAAATTGTAAAAGAATAAGCTTCTTCCCCTGTCGAACATCCCGCAATCCAAATTCGGCATCGAGATTTCCCGTTGTTCATTGAATGGTCAATGATTGACGGTATCACCTTCTGTTCACATACTCGCAAAGCCTCCGTATCTCTAAAGAAAGTAGTCGTGCCGCTTAGGAGCTGAGCGTGCAGGCGATCAAGCTCATCTGGTTCTCTTTCTAATAAACGATCGTACTCTGATAATAATGACATCGGCTCGTTTGCAGTGCGCATACGCTTTTGAATGACAGAAAGCAGCCTTTTCTTTTCATAGGCTGAAAAGGCAATCCCTTTATACATTTCAAGACGTTCAATGATTCTTAGTAAAGCTGGATCCATCTCATCAGCATGCGGAACATTGATGATATTGGCCATATATGCCGCAAGAGTGGATGGATTTTTGAATGTGTGATGATACATACTGTCAAAACCACTCTCTACCTCACTGCACGATAAGGCTGTACCGCCTTGCTCAACCAACTGAAGCAACCCACTCCCCACACAATGACCTTTTTGAAAAAAGATCGCAAATGCCTCTTCCTTTTGAACACTGGCAAGTGACTTAAAAAGCGAGTTGACAGAGCATGCCTTGTTTGTTGGCAGCTGCTCAGATACATGAAGCCGGTGATCTTCCGTTAACGTCACAGCTGCATGCTGCGGACAAAAATAGATCGTCTTTTTCATGACTTTCTCACCATGTTTAATCGTTTTTGCCCGGTAGCCAATCGGTAAAACAAGTGCTTCCAAATCTGTTATACAATCGCCTGTCACATGATTTTGCACAACAATAAAAGAGGCATTTAAATCATGTGGTAATGATTGAAAAAAAGCCTCAAGATGATGCTGTTCAAACGGCGAAACACCGATGCCGATCACTGGTGTCTGCACATGTTCGTCTTCTATCAAACGATTAATGATTTTGTCCTGCATCTGGTACCCCCATGTTCATTCGTCTGATACTTTTTTTCGACAAAAAGAAAGAAAACCCTCTAATTGTAAATAATGTTTTTTGCATGAAATCGTGAAAACATCCTCACATTAAAACAGAGTGTATAAACAGAAGGAGGAATCTCAATGCAAAACGATCAGCAGCCAATGTTTCAAGGAAGCGCTCAGCAGCCTGAGCTCAACCATGGCGGGCATGAGTTATTCGATTTACATGAAATTTTAGCCGGCACGATTAATATTTTGGATCAATATATGATCTTGCGGCAATTTATTCAAGATCCTGCATTATCCGACATCCTGGATCGACAATATCAATTCGTTTTATCCCAGTACAATGTCACTGTAGATTGTTTTTCTACAGGCCAAAAGCCTAGTGAAGAAACCGCTACTTATATGATGAAAGAACACACTCAAGTGACATACGGAATCAAACCTTCTCAGCCGAAGAAGCCGAACCAGTCACTACAGGATGTAAAAGACTTAGGCATCACAGGACATATGCTCAGCCTAGTCAAATCACATGCTGGGTTACTTTCAATGTCAGCATTAGAAGTAACAAACCCTGTTGTCAGACGTGTGCTTGCTGCGCAGATTCCTAACTTTATCGAAATGGCGTATGAAATTTTCTTGTATCAAAACAAGCATGGCTACTATCAAGTTCCTCAACTTTCCAAACAAGACATGACAGCCATGACGTCAGCTTTTGCACCGCTTCAGGGGCAGGTTCAAATGCCTCCTAGCAAGGCCGATCAACAAAAGCCTCTTCATTAAGAAAAACGGCTGACCCCCTTCTTTGGTCAGCCGTTTTTTCTTTGGTACATGACTTTAAACTGTTCTTCAAAATCTGTGAGCCTCTTCCCCGTCGCCTGTTCAAAGCCGCTAGCAAATTGGCCCGTTTTCGCAGTTTCCTCTATGATTTCATGTATGACGTCTCGTCCGCAAAGCTGCACCAGCTCATAGATCATATAATAGCTTTGTAAATAGACATCTGTCTCATACGTCACCCGTGAATTCTGCCAGTCTTGATCAGAATGAAGAGATTGAAAAGGAACCACGTCGAAGCGTTCAGACGTAGCATTTAACACGTCATAGGCCGTCCATTCTGCTGTTCCTTCGTGGAACCAAAGCGGAAACATTCCTGGAGACACTTCATATGAATGGACCTTTTCATAGAAAACAAAATGAGCATACTCATGAATAAACAACGTATTGAAAAAGTATAAAGCAGTGTCTCTTTCTTCAATAATGCTTCCCGTTTATCTGGATATAACCCTATCATTTGATCATGATCAGAGTAAAATCCAGTAATATGCTTGATCCCCGCCATTTGTTCGATCGACTCTTTATCATCAAAATAGATAACGTCTAAAGGTCTGTCAGCTACAAATTGAAACACTGACGCTGTCCTCTTCTCTGCCTGTTTCAAAGCCTCTATTGTCAGATCAACAAAAGCTTCCTCTTCCTCTGCATAGTAGATTCGAATATGTTCATAGACTTGCTTATTGAGTCCCTCCGTTATAATCGTTTTAGGAGAAGACTGCTGCTCTAAATATTGTCCTGTCAGCTGAAACGCAACATAAATCAAGTATGCGGTGAAAGCATAAAAAATCAGACCTGCTGCAATCATTCCGCCTACAAGTTTTTTATGAATCAATGACGGCTTGGCTTTCATTTGCTCCCCACCCGAATTCATCCTGCACCCTCTTTCTCTTTCTATGAAGAAACAAAGATCAACAAGAGGTGATATATTTTTTACTTTATGCAGTCAGGTACGCGAGGTGCGGTTCCAAACAAAAAAGCCGCATATGACATACGGCTTTTGTCGTAGCTATTTTGATTCAGGGAAGACACGTCTAACCGTTTCAGTAAATTCATCGAAGAATCCTGAAATTGGCTCTCCGCTTTTAATACGTTTTCCGTAACCTTGCATACGATCGACAAAGTCTGGATTAGCAGATACATACACGTTGTCGATTTGTTGATCCGTTGATTTGACTTTGTCTGAAATTTTCTTTTTCAGATCGTCCGTCACATCACCGCTTTTATTGCCTTCAAGCACAACGGCTACAAATGCATTTTTTCCAGTGACAAGCACGTTCGCTGTTTTCACTTCAGACATATTCGCTACAAGCTCTGACGCCTTATCTGCCACTTTGACCTTCTGAGGTGTTTGAACATCTGGCTGATCCTGTCTCATGTTGTCATTCTTATATGTGACATTTTCATATTGCCTTTTCATTGTTCCTCTACGCTCATCGCCTTGATTGTTCATTCCACACCCAGCGGTGATTAATGTTGGCACGAGCAGTAAAGATAGCATCCATTTCTTATTCATCAATTATTCCCTCCTTTTGCTCATAGGTTTTTCATCCAGCCGGCTTTTTATGCACACATCCTCTGTTTTCGTAAAATGAATTCATAATTCAGCTGGGTTTGGTCATCCTAAACATGATGAAGAATCATCACGACCAAATGGAGGGATTCGTTTGTTTAAAAAAAGAAAAGGTATGAGCACTGGCGCAATGATCGCAGTATCAACAGCTATCATTGCATTATTCTCCCCGGTATTACGAAGAAGGCTGAAAAGCATGACACAAATGAATATGTCTTCAATGATGAAAGGCGCAAACCATCAGCACCAAAACTCATCTCGCCATGAGTCCCACTCACATAAAGAATCAAAAGGAACAGGTGAAGTTGGACAAATGATCAAGCAAGCATTCACAGCTGTCCAGCCAAATCAAACAAACCAGCACCAATCACCAACAAGAACCCATCAGCCAAGAGAGTCTTATGCGCAATCTCTTCACATTGATGAAAATGTGATGAATGTGATGGATGATGAATCAATCCAGCAAGTCATCAATGACATCGAGCACAAATAATAAAACAGGAGCCTTCATAAAGAAAGGCTCCTGTTTATTCTCCAGAAAAATGTTCTTTGACCATGAGACAAAAGGAAGGTAAAAATGAGATTTCGATTGTTGTGAGGAAGTCGTCATGATGATCTAATATCAGCAACAGCTCCTTTTCTTCCTTCCGATCTTTTTTATCTCTACATGCTGCACTGTTTTAAAATCATATATGCCTAAAACGGATTCGGTCTTTTTTCGAACGACCTTTAAGGTAAATTCCCGCATAGCAAGCGACATGTCCACAACAAATCGCTCCTCCTGATTCTCGAATCGAAACGTCAAATCTTGATATTCTACCGGCATTTCTTTTTCAAATCCGGCATCTGGCATTTTTTCAAAAAAAGAAAGCCAGTCCGTTTGATCTGGAAAGCGTTTTCCTCGCATTTTCTTCAATTCCTCATCACTAAAATTTTTATTAATTATCCTTTTTCCCCTTTTCTTTTGCAACAAATTTTAGTAATTTTAAAAAGGTGATTCTATTTTGCTAAGAGACCTCTTTATTAATTTAACAATTCTTGTTACTTTCCATTATTTATTTATGCTTGTGTTTAAAGAGAATTTTCTAAAGAAAGAAGATACCTTGCTCAGACAAATATGCAAAGGCATGCTTTCTGGGTTACTCGGTGTCCTTTTAATGTTCTTCTCTATTAAAACAGGACCAGCGATCATCGATTTAAGACATATTCCCCTTATTTTAACGGCCTTTTATGGAGGCATCGCCCAAACAATGGTTGCAGCCTTTGTTGTCATCATTGGCCGGTTATTAATTGAAGCCAACATCGCTTCTTCCATCAATATTTTTTCCATGATGTTTATCGCAACCTCTTCTTTTTTGATTGCAGAGCGTCATATGAATCATGTTGTGAAAATGCTGTTATCCCTTACGATTGGTAATGTGATGGCCACAAGCCTGTTTATCATGGTCGTGCATGAGACATCATTTCAACTGCATTCTACTTATTGGATTTTCTCATATATTGCTGGATTGTTTAACTTTTATGTCATTGAGCATCAAACAAAAGCATATCAGCTGTTAAATTTGTATAAATTCCAAGCTCATTATGACTTTTTAACAGGTGTTTTAAATAAACGGAAGTTCGATGAGGTATTAAGTGATGCTTTTACTAAGAAGTTGAAGCAGCCTATCCATCAAATGTCCCTTATTTACCTAGACATCGATTACTTCAAAACCATTAATGATCAATATGGGCATCATGAGGGAGATATCGTTTTAAAAGAAATTGGTACAAGGCTGATTAAAAACACAAGAAGCTCTGATTATATTGGGCGGATTGGCGGTGAAGAATTCGCTGTCCTTCTACCAAACTGTACAATTGAAAAAACATGGCAGATTGCAGAACGCTTACGAAAAAAAATAGCAGATCAGCCGATTTATTTAAAAAACGGTCTGTCCATTCACACTACAGTATCAATTGGATGTGCTTATTCTCATGGAACTGGTGCAGACATCAAGCAATTACCGATTATAGCTGATCAAGAGCTCTATAAAGCGAAGGAGTCCGGCCGAAATCAAGTGAGCTTTTCAGAGAGAAAAAAAGACCATTTGACATAGGCATTTTCCTCAATTTGTTAGCGCTAATTATTTTTAAAAAAGTTTTCGTATAACAGTTGTTTTTTCCCGCAAACACTGGTAAAGTAAAGGTAATTATTTTTGTTCGTATCATCTTTAAGAAGAAAGTTTTGAAAGAGTTTTCGTCTTTGAAGTTTGTGTAAGAGCAAGAATAGTGAATTTAAGCGTTAAGATCGCTTTAGGAGGAAATTTCATGTTAGAAGGTAAAGTAAAATGGTTCAACTCTGAAAAAGGTTTCGGATTCATCGAAGTAGAAGGTCAAGACGATGTATTCGTTCACTTCTCTGCTATCCAAGGCGAAGGCTTCAAAACTTTAGAAGAAGGTCAATCAGTTTCTTTCGAAATCGTTGAAGGTAACCGTGGACCACAAGCTGCTAACGTTAACAAAGCGTAATTTAAGAGCATCTGCTCTTTTAGCACTTTATAGAGTGAAGGAAAACCGCCCGGCTTCTGCCGGCGGTTTTTTTGTTCCATAAAAAAAGAGAACCTGATGAGAGGTTCTCTTTTTTATTTATCCTTCTGCTTTAGCTTCTGCAAAGCAGAACGATACATATCATCATTCATTTTAGTTTCTGGTTCTTCTTCTTTGACAGGTGGTTCTGGCTGTTTAAACTTTTGAAGCGCCTGTCTATAGAAATCGTCGCCAGACGCAGCATCATCTGTTTGAGAAGGCTCTGACGCTTTTTTTTCAACTTCAGGCTCTACAGGTCTCGCCACAGCTTCTGGCTCGCTATGCGGCACGTCAGGCTGATTGGAGACATCTTCTTTGATCTCTTCCTTATCGGCCGATGCGTGTCTGACATTGAACGCTACTAATCCAATAATGACTAGAACAGCAGCTACTAACGCTACAATAATCGTCGCCAAAAGAACCCTCTCCTTATCGCTTAAATGATGCAGTGACTGATGCTACACGTCTTCCTAGTGCTTTTCCGAGTTCAATGCCTTCAGTCGAAATCAATTCATCAGAATCGATCGGACATGTCACACCAGCTCCATAGTAAGAGCCGTATAAAGCATTCTCAGGAACATTCCCAGGAAGGCCGACAACAAGCATTCCTTGGTGGAACATTGGAGTAATCAAATTATGCATTGTCATTTCTAAACCGCCGTGTGTTGTAGCAGTTGTACAGAAAACAGCACCGACTTTATCGATTAGTTTTCCTTCTGCCCATAAGTAGCCAAGACGGTCAATCCATGTCTTTAACCCAGAACTAATGGTACCAAAGTGACCAGGGCAGCCCCAAATGATCGCATCCATTTGATCAAGCTTGCGAATGTCTGCATCTTTCACGTGATCAATGAATACTTCAGCTTGCTCTGTTTCACCTGCGCCTGCTGCAATCGCTTCTGCAAGTGCTTTTGTATGGTCACCTTCACTATCGTATACAACATAAATTTTCATGTACGGTCCCTCCACACTTATCTTGCATCTTGGTTTGCTTCCTTAGGTGCTGGAAGCAATGATATTTCTTGTTTCTTATGCTGCTGTTCTTTTCGCTTTTTATCCTTACGAACATCTCGCAGGAACAAGCTGAGAATGACACCAGCCGCACAGAATAATGTCACCCACATGTAAGCATCATTGATACCCATCACGTTTGAATCGATCTGTGCTTTCGTAAAGAGCTGGATGGATACATATTTTTGAGCAGCTTCTGCTGTCATGCCCATATGATGCATCACATTCGATACAGCCGCCTGGAATGAATTCATAAAGAGCGGGTCGGCTGTATTTGTTTGATCCGCCATATTGGAATAATGGAATGTCGTCCGATTCGTATAAATCGTTGTGATCAAACTCGTACCGATGGAACCGCTAATTTGTCTCAATGTATTAGACATCGCTGTACCATGGCTGTTTAAGTGCTGTGGTAATTGGTTCATCCCTGCTGTCATAACCGGCATCATAAGAAGTGACATACCAAATGCACGTACTGCATACATGAGCACAATGTGACTATAAGAAGTATCAATGGTCAGCTTTGTGAACTCATATGTCGTGACAACGGTAATGAGCATCCCCACAATCGCAAGCGGACGAGGTCCAAATTTATCAAACAAGATCCCTGATATCGGGGACATAATGAGCATCGCAAGTGCCCCTGGAAGCATTAATAGCCCAGATTGCAATGCCGTAAACCCAACGAGGTTTTGCAGATAAATCGGAAGTAAGAACATCCCTGTATATAAGGCAACCGTAATAATGATGTTAATAACACTTGATAATGAGAAAATGCTGTATTTAAATACGCGGAAATCAAGCATCGGATTATCAACTTTCAACTGTTGGAAAATAAAGAGAATAATCGCAATCGCACCAATAATAATCGTAGATAAGACGATCGGATCTGTCCAACCATCACTTCCTGCTTCACTCACTCCGTAAAGAAGGGAAGCAAAACCAACGATTGAAAGAATCGCACCAAGACTGTCCAGCTTGATTTTTTTAGGCTCTACAATATTTTTAAACATAAAGAAAGCCGCGATAATGACAATCGCACCGATTGGCACAAGTCCGTAAAACATAATACGCCAAGAATAATGTTCAATAATGTAGCCAGATAATGTTGGTCCTACTGCAGGAGCAAACATCATCGCAAGACCGAAAATCCCCATTCCTTTCCCTCTGTTTTCCGGAGGGAAAATAAAAAGGATTGTTGTCATGACGAGCGGCTGTAAAATACCGCCGCCGACAGCCTGAATCAAACGGCCGATGAGCATGGTTGAAAAGTTTGGCGCAATACCGCAAATAAATGTACCTAGTGTAAATGAGATCATGGCCACTAGGAATAAGCTACGCTGTCCAAAACGTGTGATTAAAAACGCAGACAACGGAATCAGCACACCGTTGACAAGCATGTAGCCTGTTGTCAGCCACTGAATCGTCGTTGCACTCACATTAAATTCTGTCATTAAATGGGGCATAGCTACGTTCAAAAGCGTTTGGTTTAAAATCGCTACGAACAAACCGGCCATTAAAATGATCAGTAAAGACAAGGAGCCTGCTCCCTGTTTTGTCGCTGCAGGTTGATTTGCCATCTCAGACAACCTCCTTTCATTTTTTGATATCAATCATCATTAAGATGAAATTTTGACAGAAGCATTCATACCTGGAAGTACTTTGTCTGATGGATTTTTAATTGAAATTTTCACTGCTACTTTTTGCGTTACTTTTGTATAGTTACCACTTGAATTTGTTGCTGGCAGCATATTGAATGTTGAGTTTGTCGCATAACCAATTTGTTCAACAGTTCCTTCAAATGTTGTATCAGGATCTCCATCTACAACGATGTCGACTTTATCGCCTTTTTCAATATTTTTAATATCTGTTTCTTTAATATTTGCTGTGATGTAAAGCTTGCTTAAATCGATTGTTTCACCAAGAACTGTACCAGGCTGCACTTGTTGGTTGTTTTGGATTTCTTTTTTGACTAATGTGCCATCAGCCACTGCTTTAATGTTTGTTTTTGTTTGTCCTTCAACTTTTGCAACTGTGCTGTCTTTTTCCACTTCGTCACCTTCGTTGATATCCCAGCCTTTGATTTGTCCAGCTGCTGGAGCTGTGATTTGATACATGTCACCTGTCACTTTAGCCTCATCTGTTTTGACAAAGTTCGTGCTTTCGTAGTAGTAATAAGCACCTCCGGCAATAATGGCAAGAATTACAATAAGGCCAATAATGTTCGTTAGCAATAAACGCCCTCTGTTCATGTTTTGTTTCTCCTTTCATGTATAAAAATTTAGTGTCATCTGCTTTAGCAAACTTAGAATGCCCATCATCTGACAGAATATGAAACAAGCTCAACAATCTGTCCTTTTCCCTTGATCTACCCCCGCCCGAAACATGGTGTGCAGCCCATTTATATTTATTGTTCAATTATGAGCAAGGAGCAGAAAAAGAAGAAAAGACGATCGGCATCTTTTTTGAAAAACTTATATTTAACAAGATTAAATATTAATAAATGAAAATTGAAATGTCAAAGAGAAAGTTTTACTTTTTTTCTGGTGATCCCTTCCTTCTCCACACAAAAAACCCTTCAGCCCTTATGCTGAAAGGTTTTTTCAAATGTGCTCGTTATGAATGAACTTCTTCCTGCTGAAAAAATTTTTTTAGTGCGAGAAAAACGTCTGATTTTTGCTTCAGAATATAATGCTTAAATTTCTCATCCTGAATATGTTTGTATGCTGACATTAACGTAGAATGCCGGTTGTATTGATTCACTTCACCATAGCAAAATAAATTGGCTTTTTTCATGATCTCAGAAACAAGTTTCACACACCGGGCGTTATCTGATGTCAAATTGTCACCATCAGAAAAATGAAAAGGATAAATATTATACCGCGACGGCGGGTATCGTTCGTCTATGAGCTCTAGTGCCTTTCGATAGACAGACGAGCAAATGGTCCCCCCGCTCTCACCCCGCGAGAAGAAATGTTCTTCGTCTACCACCTTCGCCTCTGTATGGTGAGCAATAAATTCAATATCGACTGTCTCATACTTTGTCCGTAAGAAACGTGTCATCCAAAAGAAAAAACTTCTCGCCATATATTTTTCCCAAAGACCCATACTTCCGCTCGTATCCATCATCGCCAAAACGACGGCTTTCGACTCTGGTTTGGTCACTTCATTCCACGTTTTATACTTGATATCCTCCGGGTAGATGGGATAAAAGGAAGGACTCCCTGTCATCGCATTTCGTTTAAATGCCGAGAGCATCGTTCGTTTTTTGTGGATATTTCCTGTTAACCCGGTTTTGCGAATATCGTTAAACTCAATTTGTTCGACAATGATGTCGTCAAGCTCCTTTTGCTTGAGGTTTGGCAGCTCCAGTTCACGAAACAGTGCTTCCTCGAGATCCATTAATGAGACTTCTGCCTCGTAATAATCCTCACCAGCTTGATCTCCAGCGCCCTGCCCCTTTCCTTGGCCCTGCTTACTGTCTGAGCCGTCACGCGCAACAACATCGCCAACCTCGCTGTCTCCATCCCCTTGACCTACATGTTTATTTTTGTCGTAGTTATACCGAATTTTATATTCATCTAATGAACGGATCGGAATTTTAACAACATCTTTTCCATTCGACATGATGATGCTTTCTTCTGTGACAAGATCCGGCAAATTGTTTTTAATCGCCTCTTTGACTTTTTTCTGATGACGCTGCTGGTCGTCATAGCCTTTTCGATGGAGGGACCAGTCTTCCTGAGACACAATAAACTGACTTTTTTCTTGCCGGGACATCCATCCCCCTCCTCACCTTTTTCCACAATTCTTCTAACCATCGATTCCTTTATCCTATGCTGCTCGTCATCCAAGTTGACGATCATTTCTAAAAAAGACATTACCGGTGCTGATGCGCCAATAATGCCTCCTTCATTTATTAACGATTCAGAAGACTGCCTACATATTTTAAAAGTTCATTTGCACTTGTTGAATTATAGCCATGCTCATCAATCAATCTAGCCACTACTTCGTTGACCTTCTTCAGCTGCTGTTCATCCGGTGTCTTCGTCGATGTCGTAATTTTCACCACATCTTTTAGATCGGCAAACAACTTCTTCTGAATGGCCTCTCGCAATCTCTCATGCGAATTATAATCAAAGCGTTTTCCCTTTCTCGCATAAGCCGAAATACGAATCAGAATTTCTTCTCTAAATGCTTTTTTGGCGTTTTCAGAAATGCCGATCTGCTCCTCAATTGAACGCATGAGCTTTTCATCAGGATTCATTTCTTCACCTGTTAACGGATCACGCAGCTTGTTTTTATTGCAATAAGCCTCAACATTATCCAAGTAATTATCCATCAGCGTTTTCGCGGACTCCTCATAGGAATACACAAATGCCTTTTGCACTTCCTTCTTCGCAATGTCATCATACTCTTTTCGCGCGACTGAGATGAAATTCAAATAACGCTCCCGGTCCTCGCTGGAGATAGATGGATGCTGATCAAGCCCTTCTTTTAAGGAGCGCAGGACATCCAGAGCATTGATCGATTCCATATTCTTTCGAATGATGGTAGATGAAATTCGGTTGATTACATAACGCGGGTCAATTCCGCTCATCCCTTCATCATGAAATTCCTTTTTCATCTCATCAATGTCGACCGATTGGAAGCCTTCGACACTTTCTCCGTCATACAGACGCATTTTTTTCACCAAATCAATATCAGAACGCTTCGGCTCTTTCAATCTCGTCAAAATGGAGAACATTGCTGCTACCTTCAGCGTATGCGGGGCAATATGCACATCTGAGACATCACTTTCTGAAATCATTTTATGATAAATGCGTTCTTCTTCTGTGACCTTTAAATTATAAGGAATTGGCATCACAATAATTCTTGAATGCAAAGCCTCATTCTTTTTATTTGAAATAAACGACCGGTACTCGGTTTCATTCGTATGGGCGACGATCAATTCATCTGCACTAATCAAGGCGAATCTCCCTGCCTTAAAATTTCCTTCCTGCGTTAATGACAAGAGGTGCCATAGAAATTTCTCATCACACTTTAACATCTCCTGAAACTCCATCATCCCTCGGTTTGCTTTATTGAGTTCTCCATCAAAGCGGTACGCACGGGGATCTGACTCTGATCCAAATTCGGCAATGGTTGAAAAATCGATGCTTCCTGTTAAATCGGCAATGTCCTGAGATTTCGGATCAGACGGACTAAAGGTACCAATGCCGGTCCGTTTATCTTCAGAGAAAAAGATCCGCTCGACCCTTACATCCTCAATTCTGCCGCCATATTCCTCTTCCAGTCTCATCATGTTCAGAGGCGACAAATTCCCCTGCACACGAATCCCATATTCTCTATAGAAATCCTCCCGCAGATTTTGCGGAATGAGATGAAGCGGATCTTCATGCATAGGGCAGCCTTTGATCGCATAAACTGCGCCATGATCTGTCAGTGAATATTCTTCAAGACCTCTTTTCAATCTAGTGACAAGCGTCGATTTCCCCCCGCTTACTGGTCCCATCAGTAATAAAATACGCTTCCTGACATCTAGCCGCTTTGCAGCAGGGTGAAAATATTCCTCCACTAATCTTTCGAGT
Organism: Bacillus sp. AM 13(2015); assembly: GCF_001518755.1. Classification (NCBI taxonomy): domain Bacteria; kingdom Bacillati; phylum Bacillota; class Bacilli; order Caryophanales; family Bacillaceae; genus Bacillus; species Bacillus sp. AM 13(2015). Next base: position 79,715 of record NZ_LKCP01000047.1, read on the forward strand.
GATTCCTCTAACCCAAACAGCTCCTGATCAAAAAATTTGTAGGTTCTGACCCCATTCTCCTCTTCAATCCCGCTGTCTTTAATCATATGATAAACGCGAGAATGAGCAGATTGAGCGACAAGTGGATTTTCCTTAATAATGTCTAAATAATCGCTGAATGTGCCTTCCCATTTGAGACGCTGCTCTTCTTCTCTGTGCTGTTCGATTTTCTTTAAAATATCCATATGAACCTCCTCTTTCAAGATTGAAGCTAGAAATCAGATACTGTTTTACAATCTATGCGGAGGCGTCCTATTACATGCTTTCGTTCTTCAAAATGACGAATTGGCAAACTGAATTGACAACCATCCGCAAGACCCTTCATAATAAAGGAAAAATAGGAGAAAAATGATTTTCTTCTCCTGCTTTTCAAGGTGAACTTCACATCATATGAAACAGGCAGCGAACGGACAAAGGGATAAGGGGGAGCTTATATGAGAACGGTCATTATGATGGGCGTCATCATTACGTTTTTAGTATCCATTTTCACTGCTGGCTACGAAGGCAAGCCTGGGAAATGAAAAAAAGGATGTTCCATTTGCGGAACATCCTTTTTTCATTTAGTTCGTTGTTTTCAGCACTTGCATATTCACTGTATTCCCTGACACCTGAACCTTCGTAAAGTCTTGCGTATCGACCACAGGTGTGACGGCACGATTATCTAATGTGATGTCAGTAAAACGAGTAGAGAAGTTCGCACGGATGTCTTTTCGATAAATATCGTCAGTTACTGCTACCGTCGACAGTAGTTTCCACTTAGTCACAGCGCCAATGTTTGAGTTTTGAATTTCTGTAATAATGCGGCCGGTATAGCCAACATTATTTGTACCCCAGAACGTCGCTCTTGTATGCCCATTCAAATTTTTATAAATCGTCATTTGAACAGTACTTCCAGGTTTAAATCCCTTTGTATACGTAAAGTCGTTTTTTCCTTCGATATATGTCTCTTGATTATTTGCTCCTACTTTCATCGTAGGTTTCCACACATTATAGGTTGGACTGTATTGAAGCCCAATATCCGCTTCCTTTGAACCTGTGAATCCAGAATAAATATAAGCTGTACCATTTGACACACTCATTGCGGGAGGGAGCTGAATTTTTGTGACCAATATGGATCCGTTACTATTGATATAAGTACGCCCGCCAATCCCTTTTGATAGCTGCGCTGCTTCTATCTCCTGCGTCTGAGAGAGTCCTGGAATACTGACTGGAATCGTCCCCATTAAAATTGCTGAGCTGATGGCACTAGTGATCAGTAGCTTTTTCATCTCATTACTCCTCCTAATGGATTCATCATTTTTTGAAAACGTCATCACAATCTATCATACTACCTATTTATATTAACATGTCAAAAAAAGTATAATTAAGTCATATTTTTCATCTGTCTGTATCTTATCTCACATAAAAAAGCCGAGATCAGTATCTCGCTTTTATCATGATCTTATATGAGATCGCGATATTGCTGCTGGCGAAGTGCCTCATATACAAGAATGGCTGCCGTATTCGACAGATTCAGGGAACGAACATGCTCTGTCATCGGTAAACGAAGACAACGATCCATATTCTGTTCAATCAAATCTTTTGGCAATCCACTTGTCTCTCTGCCAAAGACGAAGAAATAGTCTTCATCCAGCTGAGAGTAATCAAATGTCGTATGCGGCTTTTGGCCAAATTTTGTGATATAGAAAAATTGCCCCTTCGGATGAGCCTCAAACAATTCATCAAGTGAATCATGATAGACCACATTGGCATATTTCCAATAATCGAGTCCTGCACGCTTCAGCATTTTGTCATCTGTCGAAAAACCAAGCGGACGAATCAGATGAAGGGTTGTATTTGTTGCTGCACATGTACGCGCAATATTTCCAGTATTAGCTGGAATTTCTGGTTGATATAAAACGACATGAAGTCCCAAAAAAGTTCACCTCTAATTTTCTTTTCCGCTCAACATTATACCACTAACTACCTTTCGCGGCATCGTCCAAAATGTGAAAAAACATATATCGAATAGCAGGTGTATAGGCGGTCGAATCCTCGTATGACCAATAACGCATGCGGCAGTCATACGTCTGTGCATTCACAAGAGGCATTCCGCCTTTGTCATGATCAACAACAATGGTTGTATGATTATACCTTCCATCACCTTCAAAATCGTAGCAAATGATATCTCCAATTTGAAGCTCGCGTGGTTCTTTGAGTTTCTTTGCTCTCAAACCCGCTTTCGAATTCGCTAAATAATTTTTCATCGCATGAGCTACCGTCCAGCTATAGCTCCACGTATGCGGACGCACCCACCAGCCAGACCCGCGGTTCGGATATCCTCTTGTTGGCGCATTCCCTGCTTTCAAACATTGTGAAATAAAATTTGTACAGTTATCTTCAAAATTTTTATAGGCTGGATTCCGTTTATTCCAGTAAGTCTCCGCATACTGCACGGCTGCCCGCCGGTCATAGTGAAAAGCTCTGCCGAATTGTTCTTCGGTCTGAAAGCGCTCATCCATAAGCTCTTCCCTTTGCCGCTCTTCTAGCATCATCCGATCTTTGACAAGCATGTCGTTATAAAGAAATGCTTCTCTTTTTTCCACCTGTTCCTCTAAATAAAAAGAATCGTCTACATCCTTGCAGACATATGTGAGATGAGCAAGGTACTGCACATGCTGAGCTCCATCATCTTGAATGGCTGAATCGAGAAGTTTTGTTTTTGCTTTCGCCTTCACAATTTCAACCTGTCTTCTAGCAAAAAGCTCTTTTTTCCGCTCTACTGCTTCCACATCAGACATAAGCTGCGGCTGCTTGATTGCACGGTCATTGATTAAATACGCCAGCCTGTCTTCTAAAGTTTTCTCTAATAATTGTTTCACACAGACACCACCAAACATTTTTTAAAATCTCTGTTTGGTTCATTCTATGTTCACAGGGATGTTATTTAGTATTTAAAGGTGTCTGCAGGAGCTCAATCCCTTTCACAATCTCCTCTTTCGCTTCTTCATCACTTTCTCGCTCAAGAGCCTTTTCCAGCTCTGGGAGCTTCTGATCATCGCCAATTTTGCCAATCGCCCAAGCAGCCGTTCCCCGAATGACCGGTCTTGGGTCCTTATGCATCAGCTCAATTAACACTGGTAAGGCAGATGTATCTTTAAAATGAGCGAGTGCCAAAATTGCATTCCGCTGAATGGGCTTTTTCCCCCGCCATGAACCTGAAACATGACCGTATTTTTCCTTAAACTCACGATTGCTGATCGTCAGAAGCGGCTTTAACAGCGGCTTTGCAATTTCAGGATCCGGCTCCATTTCAGGATGCAGATGAAAATCTTTTCCTTTATTGATCGGGCAGACAGTTTGACACGTATCGCACCCGTACAATCGATTTCCTATTTTCGAACGAAATTCGTCAGGTAAAAACCCTTTTGTCTGCGTTAAAAATGAAATGCACCGCTGAGAATTCAGCTGTCCGGGATTCACAAGCGCACCTGTTGGACACGAATCCACACATTTATTGCATGTTCCGCACTGGTCTTCAATTTTCTCATCCGGTTCAAACGGGACATTTGTGATCATTTCAGCCAAATACACATAGGATCCAAACTCTGGCGTGATAATCATACAGTTCTTTGCACTAAAACCAATGCCAGCACGTTCTGCTACAGCACGATCAGACAATTCTCCTGTATCCACCATTGATTTTGTCCGTATATCGACATGCTTGCTCCGCAAAAATTCTTCGAGCATATCAAGCTTTTTTTTCAGCACGACATGATAATCTGTTCCCCATGAAGCCCGGCAAAAGATCCCCCTTCTCGCATCCTTTGTACTTCGTGGAGCATCTTTCATTTTGGAAGGGTACGCGAGCGCTATCGCAACAATTGATTTGGCCTTCGGAAGCAGCAAAGAAGGGTTTGTTCGTTTTTCAATATCAGGCTCTTCAAAACCTGACAAATACCCTAACGATTCATGTAAGATGAGGCGGTCCTTTAATGAATCAAATGTATCGGCACTTGCAAATCGAATTTTATCGACACCAATTTCTTTCGCATATTGAATCAATTCTTCTTTTAATTCTCCAACATGAATCACCTTGCAAACCTCCTTTCTTTGTTTCTTCTGTTGTTTTCAGTATAATACGAGTGTATCATGACCGATTGGAGTGAGTCACTGTGAAGATACATATGGAAATTTCTCATCCTCAAAACCCGTCTATCCATGTTGGGCAGATTGAATATTCGCATATTGAAGTTGGCACATCACCTCAAATGTTAAAAGGCCGCTTACGCCTGTTTCAAGAATCTTTATTTTTTGAATACGAAGATAAAGTCTTAGAAGAAGTACCAGCCATCAAAGAATGGACGGATCTTTTAAAAGATGTTCCTTTCCTTTCACTTCTTTCTGATATCCAAAAGGAACAATTTATTGACTCGACCAATTCCGTACAGGATTTGTCGATATTTTTCTCACTAAAATATTTCTTACCCATCCTGACATTAGATGCCGATCGCATCAAAGGACCGCTTTCACTGACAAAACATGAGGCTGGTCACATCGAATGGCAGGACGGCGCAGGACTGAATAGATTATTTTCTCAAGCAAGTACAGCACATATTTCTCCAGACACAAAGAACATTCTTCAAATCATCCTTTTCCCTCCATCTATTTCCCGGGAAAGAGTGAAGCTCTTATTCAATCCTTGACGAAGATGTTTGTACAAATACATGGGGGAGAAAGCAAATATGAACTCATTGAAAAAGCACTGTAGCCTGACAGTGCTTTTTCACATTATACTGACATAATAAAAAACGCAACACTTCGTTTATCTATGAAACGAAATACTGCGTTATAAACAAAATTATGTATTGGAGCGGGTGATGAGAATCGAACTCACGACATCAGCTTGGAAGGCTGAGGTTTTACCACTAAACTACACCCGCATCAATTTTTTAAAAGCAACGTCATCGCGTTGACTTTTATTATGTTACAACTTTCTTAACAATTCGTCAAGAGAATATGAAGATTTTTCGTCAAAAAAATTCATATTCACCGTATATATTACGATAGTTATTTATCTAGCTGGATATAAAATAAGTATGCATGTGACTTATTTTTCAGCGCTTGCTTTGGATTCTTCTCAATTACGTCAAGCATTGGTGCATTTCCTTCTTTCCCCATTGCTGCAGTATATGCAATTAGTGCCTTTCCCCCTGAAGCAACTTTGACAGATTCAGATTGTGCAGAAAAAACATAATCATTTACTTTGAACGGAAAGCTTGATGTCGCTTTCGTCATCCCATCATTCTTTTTATCTGACCAAATACTAAATTGTGATTCATATGTATCTTTCTCATGATGTAATTGAAGAAGTACATTCACCGTTTGGTCGGTTCCATTCTGGTGTAAAGTAAAGGTAGCAGATGATGCTTCCTTATTCACTAATCGGCCATTTTTGTAATGGCTCCCGATAAACGTAATACTCTTGTTCTTCTTCGTTAATCCTTTCAGTGTCAGAGCCACCTTTTCATTAGTCGTTGCTGCTTCTAGTAAGTTTTTTTCTTTTTTTGAGAGTTTCATTTGTTCGATGGTTACTTGGTTTTTAGTAGCAGGCTCTGTTTTTATTGTCGAAACCGTCTTTTCGGTTGTCGTTGTTTCTGCAGCCTTCTCGCCGCATCCTGCTAATAGAAAAACTGTGAATAAAAGAATGCTCCATTTTTTAAACATTGTGATCCCCTTTGATGTTTTTTATTTCTTATTATTCTAAAATTTGGTTTTTCATACAAAAAAAGATTAGGAGAATTCTCCTAACCTTTCGCTCTTTTCTGCTTTATTGCTGATAGGCATGCCACAATGAGAAAACTCGCAGCAAAAATCACAATCATATAAATAAAAAAGTTTGGCTTGATCTGAAAAGTAAATGCGGACGAGCCTTCCATTTCAAAAGCGAGACTGTTAAATAATAAAGCATCATTCGTTTTTGATTGAAATAAATGATAGAACAATACGCCGATTGTCAGCATCGGAAAGCCTAAGAACCCTAGAAAACCACCAACTATTGCGCCTTGTTTCATCGCCTGTACGTTCATGATCGTTGTCCTCCCATTCCCCCAAGCAATAGCTGCTTCATAATGGATTTACCATCCCCCATAAACGGAAGAAGATAGAGTAATTGGATAAAATACGAGATTGAAAAAATGAAAAAACCTGTTGAAACCGGATTTTCTTTTAGAAATAAAATGGTCACAATGATGCCTGCTGCGCCAATCACACCGGGAACGAGCGGTCCAAGCAGCGTGATCCACACCTGCTTTTTCTGAAACGGATCTAACACGGGTCTTACAAACTTCACTGACATCATGTCACTCGCAAAAAAGCCTTGAGGACCATCTCGCCCTGCAAATTTTCGATGCGCATAGCCATGTGCCGCCTCATGTAAGGCAGTTCCGGTAATTAACCCGAAATATATAATCGTAAAATAAATCGCAATGGCTGCAATCGATGGATCAGGAATGAATAAAAAAGCGAGCCCTGCCATGACCATGAAAAGCATCCAGAAAAAGATGATTTTACGCGTCACCATGAGCAAAGCCGTTCCAAAAATGTGAAGGAACGAGTGACCAGTACAATCAAATCGTTCCTTCATTTTGACTTGATACTGCTTGAAAAATTGACAGCAGGCTGTCACAATCCGATACGGTGAATGATAATGAATGGACAGCAAGTGATGCTGATTCAATCCCGTCATCAGCTGATAAAAGTCACGAGCAATCACCGACTCATCGACCTGAAATAAATCGGCGAGCTCTGCTGTAATACTCGCTTCTGTCCTTTTACCGTCCACTTTCGTTAACATATGATAGGCACTTTCATTGATCGGGAGTGTGCTTCCATACTGCGTATCCGTGAGATGCCTCTTTTGTAAGCTCACATACGGAGCTAGTTCCGGTACCCGCTCAATCTTTAGTTTATTGTTAAGAAGTTGAATCATGTGAATACCTCCATGAAAAACCTTTGTATATGGCAAAGATGAGCAGACCCTCAAATGCAGCGACAAGCAGCCATTGAAGCGTTTGACTCGATGCCCCTATGACATAGTTTCCAATAAAAACAATCGGAATCATGAGTAAAATAAGCGCTCCAAATGAAAATATGCCTGTGTAGGGATTGTTTCGATCAAGAGGAAGTAAAATACCTACTATATAAAAGAGCGCAGTGGCATTGCATAAGACAGCGGCACCAATCAACGCGTGCCAAAATTGATCAGGAAGCGTCAGCGTTGTCAGCATGAATAAAACAATTTGCAGTACACCAACAAGCAGAAGGCCGATAAACTTATACAAAGCCACTTCCCATGATCTCAGGCCAAATGTTTTATACATCCCCAGCATTCGTTTATCATTGCCAAACGAATTGAAGGCTGTTAATCCAGCAAGAGCACATAGAACAAAAAACGCTTCTTGTTCAAAGCGGAATCCAAATTGATAACGAACGAATAAGATCACAATGAGAAGAATAAGAAAGTTTAAAATGTTTTCTTCATTCCGTACCTGTGACTTCATTTCCTTCACAATAAGTGACCACTTTTTTGAAGAAGAGAATGGCAGCTTGTGTAAAAAGGTTAACGCTTTTTTCTCTGCCATAATCGGCATCATCGCAAGAGAAAGAAATGCGCCGCCTGCCGATAAAAGGATGAACAGAATCAAGATGGCATAATTCACCCCTTCAGGAGACATTCCTTGTGCCGCTAAGAAAAACGGTGCTGTAAAATACATCAAATGATAATCAAACTGTAGATATGATTGCTGAATTTGGCTAATATCAAAATGCGTCAATCCATACGCAACAACGAGTGCCAATAAAACAAATATCGCTGCAAATTTTTGCAACGGTAATTTTAATTTCAAAACGAGTAAATAAGTGATATTGTAAATAAACTGCAGGAGCATTAAGACAAAGAGCGACTGCAAAAGCACCATCAAAAAGAAAGTAAAGATAAAGAAAATACCTATTCCCTGGGCAATAAAATTAGGTAAAAGCAGAATACCGATAAAAAATAAAACAAGTCCTGTCACCACTGTCACCATCGGAATGAAGTATCCAAAACTTTTCTGAAAGGTAGAGAGCGGAAACCAGCTGAGCTGCATAGAAAACCGGTCTTGTTCAGGTGTTCTGACCTTGATCAAAACGAATAACAAGCTTGTAAAAATAGAAGCATTGATTGCCATTGAGACAACGAGTAATCCAAGTGACCGTTCATCTCCATTTAAGAAAGCCTTCATAAAGACACCTGTAAAGCTATATCCGATAATGGCCCCCATTGTGACGGCAAACAAAAAGAATAAGACCACAGTGATCCGCTTGGTTTGAGTATCAAAGAGCTTATACATTTCCTGCTGCCACATTTTAAGCATCATTTTAGAAATGATTAATGATTTCATCAAAATGTGCACCCCTATCACTTAACATTGAAGCTTTCAGAAACACCTGTTCCAGTGTGCTTGATTGATACTTCTCCTTTAAGG